>NZ_KI519494.1:632115-696259 GCF_000482745.1 Oleidesulfovibrio alaskensis DSM 16109
ATGTTTCAAGCCGTCTCGGTGTTGCGGCACCGCATGCCCTTTCCACTCCCATGCGTGCCTTCCGTCACCGGTTTCCTTCATATGCGGGGATTTTTAAACCCCGCCTTGCTCTGCATCTCATTGTTATCAACCAGTGTCTGTGTGCGGGCAGCATCGTTGCGACGGGCGTGCTTTTTTCTATGCCCCGCTGCAGCCTGCGCCAAACCGGCGGTCTTGGGCGGTGGTCCGGCACTGTGTGGCCACGGAACAGACAGGACCGGTAGCTGCTGCGTTGCAGCGGTGGATACTCCTGTTTTGCCCGCGCAGTGTTGTCTGCAGGTACGCACTTCGTTGGAGGATGTCGATGCATGCCCTGAACGGCATGGAGGCGCCAAGGTGAGGGGCCGGAGGACGTGGTGATGATGAAACTTTGTCGCTGCAGACCGTTTGCTGTGCATAAAAAAGCGGAGCGGGACAACCCCGCTCCGCCTGACTTCAAGCTTTCAATTCGACATGACTATTCCGCGTTCAGCTTCTTTTCCTGGGGGAAAACAGGCAGATAGCGGTAGGAGAGGCTCAGGATGATGGCACCGTACGCGATGACCATTGCACTGGCTCCCCACTCGGCCCAGTTCGGGTTGTACGTTTCCCACGTGTCAAAGGGCATGACCGGCATGGCCAGCGCCTGAACGGTGAAGACGTAACGGTTGATGGTGATGCCCACGCAGTCCAGAATGGCAGCCGTATAGAACAGGCCCGGACGGTTGCGCAGACTGGGGGTAAGCAGCATGATGGCAGGAATGACCCCGCACAGGCCCAGCTCGGCCCAGAGCAGCCACTTGCCGTAAATGGTGCCGAAGAAGTTCTGGTCAAATGTCAGACCCGAACGGGGCAGAACATCGGTAGCCCATGCCCATGTGTCGGCGAACTTGAATACCAGATACACAGCCAGCATGGTACCGGCTATTTTGCCCATGAGGGACTTCACTTCCCAGCTGACCAGTTTTTTGCCGGTCATTTTTTCCATCAGCGTGGCCACAAGCACGGTGAACACCGGACCGGAGCCCACTGCGGAAATGACAAACAGGAAGAATGTCCACGGCCAGATGAAGAACCCGTCACGCAGTACGTAGGGGCGGCCGAAAAGCACGCCGTACATACCGCCCAGCGAACCCTGGTGGAACGTGGAAAGGAATGCGCCCACACCTGCAAACAGCGGCATGACAACGTGAAGGTTGTGCGCCAGATGATGCAGGAAGGGGATCTTGTTCAGCTGACGCTGTTCAAGAATCAGGGGAATGTACTCAATTATCAGTACGATGCAGTAGCAGGTGATGCAGAAGATAACTTCTGTCAGCATGGAATGGACGTTGGCGTGCCAGTAGCCGAACCATGCCCTGAGCGGCTGCCCGATATCCAGCACCAGAATAAGCATGGCGCCGGAATAGCAGATAAAGCCGATGATAACTGCAAGGTTGATGATGTGTTTGAGCGGATCAATGTTCAGGATGTAGCGCAGTAATCCGGTGAAAAACGCGCCGGCACCCAGAGCGATGACCGCAAGGTCAAAGGTGATCCACAGGCCGAAACCGAAGTAGTCGTCAAGAGCTGTTTCGCCAAGACCGTAGCGCAGTACGCGGAAGGCGGCGTATACGCCCCACGCCAGCACCACACCCACGACAGCCATCCATACGGAGAACTTGCTGAAGGAACAGCGTTTGGTTCCCTCGGGGAACAGCTCGTGATCAACGGGAAGATCGTAGTTCTTTTCCATGAGAGCTACCCCTTGACCTTTTCGTGTTCAAGATAGTTGTCGCCAAGACGGCGGACCCATTCGCGACGGCTGAGGTAGTACACCTGCGTGTCGGCACCCAGACGTTCAAGCAGCCGGAAGGCGTACTTGCTGCGCGACAGTTCATACACCTTGTGGTCAGGGTTCAGCAGATCGCCGAACACTATGGCACCGTTGGGGCATGCCTCGGTGCACGAGGTGATGTATTCGCCATCTTCCAGTGCATCGGGATCACGCCCTTCCACTCTTGCCTTGTCTCTGGCAGCCATCATGCGATGATGGCAGAAGGTGCATTTTTCCACTACGCCGCGGGGTCTTACAGACACATCGGGCGTCAGTGTTTTTTCCATGCCTTCCGGCCAGATGGGATCGTACCAGTTGAAGTAGCGGGCATGGTAGGGGCAGGCGGCCATGCAGTACCGGCAGCCGATACAGCGGGGGGTTACCTGACTGACTATGCCGCCTTCTTCGTTTTTGTCGGTGGCGATAACAGGACATACCGAAACGCAGGGCGGGTTGCCGCATTGCTGGCAGGGCCGCGGCAGGTATGCCACATCGTGGTCGGGAAACGGTTTCTTGTTGGACAGCTCGTACACCACAAGCCAGTTGAGCGTTTTCAGCTTGTTGGTTGCGTCCGGAGCAGGGGCAATGTTGTTTTCTGCCTGGCAGGCGACCATGCACGCGCCGCAGCCCGTGCATTTATCGAGGTCTATTGCCATACCCCATTTGATTTTGAATTCCTTTTTAGAGGACATGACGTACTTCCCTTATGCTTTGGCAATGTTCACGCCGGCGCGGTTCCAGACAGAAAGTCCGGTAACCGGCTCGAATCCTGCTGTAAGCAGATGCATGACGTTGGCACCCTTGCCCTTGCTGAACTCGTCGAACGCCGTGTGTCCGAAACCGAGCAGCACTGCCACGGTATCGGTCATCACACCTTCGAATATGTTCACACGGGCGCGGATGGAGCCGTCCTTGTTGGACAGGGAAACGGCGTCATGCTGCTTAACGCCCAGCTTGCGCGCTGTGGCCGCGTTCATCATCACATAAAACTCGTCGCCCTGAAGTTCCCAGCGGCGGATGGTTTTTGTGTTGAAGGGCGGGGTGGCGGTGTTGCTGGTGCCTATGTTCAGCTTGTGAACAGGAGCGATGGCAAAGGGTTCTGCCGGACTGCTCAGGCTCACGGTCTGTTTGAGCACATCGGGGCGCAGGGCCAGTCCTGTAAGGGGCAGAGCAGCCTTGCTGACATAGGGCGTACCGGCGGAAACCTTGCGGTAGTTGGCACCTATGGCCGCTGCTTTGGCCTTCAGAACACTTTCGAATGATCTGTGCCCCAGATCCATGCCCAGCCGGGCCGCGGTGGAAAGCAGCACATCCCCTGCGGGGCGGGCGTCCACCAGCGGTTCGATGACCTGCTGCGCCATGCAGTACGTCACCTGACCGCAGCCGTAAGGCGTATTCACATCATCCTGACGCTCGATGCCCATGGGAACGGGCAGCACGAGATCGCACATCATGGCTGTTTCATCAAGGAAGGTGGAGAAAGATACCTTGAAGGGAATCTTTTCCATCACCTTGGCCATATCGTCCGCCTGCGGCAGAGCATAGGCGGGGTTGGCTTCGTGGACAATAAGTACCTGCGGTGCCGGGGCTTTACCCGCGTTGATGCGCGACAGGTACGCGATGAAGTCCTGACGGAGCATGCGGGCGCGCGACATGGCACCCTGCACGGCACTGTCAGCCACGGGCAGCGCCTTGACGGAGGCGGCACCCAGCAGCAGGTTGACCGCAAAACCGGCCATGGCCGTAGCGGCGCCTGCGCCCTGATCGAATTCAGAACCGGTGACCACCAGCGGGCGCGATGCCGCGGCCAGTTCGTCCGCAACTCTGGAAAGAGCTTTGGGATCGACACCGGTCAGGCTGGCCACCTTGGCGGGGGTGAATTCTGCTGTGTATGCGCGGAAATCGCCGAAGTCGGGCACGTTGGCCACGGCGCCCTTTTTAATGAGCAGATGGGCAAGCCCCAGAGCGAAGACAGCTTCGGTTCCGGGTTTGATGGGCAGCCACTGGTCGGCGCCTGCCGCGGTATTGTTCTGCACGGGACCGGCATAGACGTAACGCACCGCGGGTTCTTCGCCGTGCGGATGCGCCACGGAGAAAAAGTGACGGTGACGGATGGCCGGTCCCCATGATTCGAGGATGTTGGCCCCTATGCCCAGTACATAATCGCTGTTTTCAAAGTCATAGCCGGGCTGGCCCTGTCCGCCCATCAGTTCCCATGCGCGCTGTGCGGGCTGTGCCTCGCCGGGCATAAGGAAAAAGTTGGACGAACCGGCTTTGGCCAGCAGGCCGGAAAGCACTTCGTTGATGGTGCCGTTATCGTCGCCGGAAAGGCAGGCCAGCTTATCGCCGGAGCCTTTTACGGCGCTCAGCTGCTCTTCGAGCATGGCAAGCGCTTCATCCCATGTGATTGCCACATAGGCACCGTCCGCAGCTCTGCGCAGGGGGCGCTTCATGCGGGCGGGGCTGTACAGCATCTGCACTTCCGCAGCGGCTACGGCGGATATGCCGCCAAGGCTCAGCGGATGGTCAGGGTCGCCTACAGCGCGTACCGGACGCCCAGATACTGTGCGGACCTTCATGCCGACGGCAGAAGGACACAGCTTGCTGACGGTATGAACAAACTCTGTGGTTCCGTCGATGTTACGCGGAATCCACGGCCAGTTCTGCGTCCAGATGCTCACGTCATCGAGCAGTTTCCAGGGCAGGGGCGAAGCCATGATACCGGCGGTGCCGCCTGCGACGAACTTCATGAATCCTCTTCTATCCAGTGCCATTACACCACACCCCTTTTTACTTGTGACACACGAAGCATGCGTTGCTGGAGCGGGTCACACCGTAATGGTCGGGATGGGCGTGACACCGTTCGCATTCCCACATCTTCATGGTTTCTGAGCTGTACTTGGTCAGCTTGTTTTCTTTGTACACCGGCGGATCATCCATTCCGGCGACATCGGGGTGACACTGGTTGCACAGCTCGCGCGTGGAAAAGTCGTGACACTGGTTACACGTTTCTTCGCTGTGCGCGGCATGGCTGAAGAAGACGTTGTCGGGCTGCATCTGATAGACCAGCCATTTGACCTCTTTTCCGGGGGTCACATATTCCTCGACGTAGCGTTCTTCCTCCGGGTCGGAGCCCATGACGTCTGTATGGCAGGAAGCACATTCCTCCGTGGTGGGCAAACCTGCAAAGGTGCCGTCTTCACGGAAGTAATGACAGTCGGAACAGGCCATGCCCACGTTTTCCACGTGGACGGGATGGCTGAACCGTACCGGCTGATGCTTCTGGCTGTACAGCATTCCGGGAAACACCCACCACCCGAAGATGAGCGCAACTACCAGACCGACGAAGAAGGGGGCCGCACTACCGCGGCAGCAACGGGATTTACCGTCGCCTGAACTGTCTAAATGCCTGTCCTCCATAACCCTTCGCCTCTTAGCTATTTGAAAGATGAATAACAAATGCCCACACTTGCCACGTTGAACTAGTACGCGACAGGGTAAAAGGGTGTCAAGGTGAAAAAATTCACGAACTACCGGATGTGTTTTTTCAACATGACGATTTAATTAGATTTGTTCTTACCTCCTTTGGGCCTGCCATACACGTCTTCAAAGCGTTCTATGTCATCTTCTTCCAGATATGGCCCTGTCTGTATTTCTATGATTTCCAACGGGATGCGTCCCGGGTTGGTCAGACGGTGAACAGCGGTTTCAGGTATCTCGGCCCACTGGTTCTGCGAAAGCAGCATTTCCTTGTCCCCCACCTGCACAAGGGCCGTTCCCTGAATGACTACCCAGTGTTCGCTGCGATGATAATGGCGCTGCAGCGACAGCCGCGCGCCGGGGTGTACGGCAATGCGTTTGATTTTGTAGCCGGCGTTTTCTTCAAGCACGGTATAGCTGCCCCACGGGCGGTGCACAGTCAGGTGCACTTCCGTCAGAGGGCTGCCTTCGGCCTTAAGGCGCGAGACAACCTCGCGCACGCGCTGCACCTGGTCTTTGGCGCACAGCAGGGTTGCGTCCCGCGTCTGCACGGCAATGACATCTTTCAGCCCTATGGCCGCCAGCTTGCCCCCGCGTGACAGCAGCAGGCTGTTTTCGCAGTCAATGGCCATGGCGTCGCCCTGAACAACGCAGCCCTGTTCATCTTTTTCTCCCAGCCGGAAAATGGCTTCCCAGCTTCCCAGATCGTCCCAGCCGAAGTCCGCTTCAACCACGGCGATGCGCGAAACGTGCTCCATAATGCCGTAGTCGATGGAAAGCGAGGGGATGGCACTGTAGCCCTGACGCAATGACGTGGCGGTGCGGGTGTTCCACCACGCGGCAAGCGCAGGCTGGTAGGTCTCCAGTGCGGCTATCAGGTCTTCGCCGTTGAACACAAACATGCCGCTGTTCCAGAAATGCATACCGCCGCGCAGAAATTCTTCGGCTTTTTCTCTGGGAGGCTTTTCCACAAAGCCCTCAACGGCGTAACAGCCGTCTGCTATGCGGGCGCCGCGATGAATGTATCCGTAACCAGTTTCCGGATGTGCCGGAGGTATGCCGAACGTCACAAAGTGGTTCTGTGCGGCCAGTTCCGCCCCTGCCTGCACGGCACGCTGCCAGCTGGCGGCGTTGTGGATCATATGATCTGAAGGAAAGACCGCCAGCAGGGGGGCGGCATCCTGCTTCATGGCGGCGTTAAGCCCCAGCATGAGGGCCGGCAGAGTGTTGCGTATCATGGGTTCGGCCAGCACATTGTCTTCCAGCGCCGCATCCAGGGCTTTTGCCTGTGCGCGAACCTCGAAAACGTGCTCTTCGTTGGTAACTATATGGATGCGCTGCGGGGGAAAAATATCAAGAGCGCGTTTCACTGTCTGCTGCAGCAGGGTAAGCTCACCGTTCAGCGCCAGCAGCTGCTTGGGAAACAGCGCGCGGGAAAGAGGCCACAGGCGCGTGCCCGAACCGCCTGCAAGAATGACGGCGTGGCAGCGTTCCATGGCGGAAGAGGGGGCTGATTCACTCATAGCTTCTGTACTCCTGTGTTTCAGGGAACATAGACAAAAGGGGAGGCGAAATCGCACAGGCGGGGCAGCTCCGCATCCTTGGGAGACAGCACCGCTTCCATGTCCGGCCACGGGATATCAAGGTCCGGATCGTCCCAGCGTATTCCGGCTTCTGCCTGCGGAGCGTAATAGGCATCGACTTTGTACTGGAACTCGGTGTGGGGTTCCAGTGTCATGTAGCCGTGCGCGAAGCCCCGGGGAATGAACAGGCGCAGAAAGTTTGCGGCACTGAGCACCGCTGTGTAGGCTTTACCGTATGTGGGTGATCCCGTGCGCAGGTCCAGCGCCACATCAAACACGCTGCCCCGCGTCACCCATACCAGTTTGCCCTGCGCCGCGGGGGGCAGCTGCATGTGCAGCCCGCGCACCACGCCTGCCTGTGCAGAACAGGCATGATTGTCCTGTACAAACTCTTCCGGCAGGCCCTGTTCTGCAAAAAGGCGTGCCCGGAATGACTCCAGAAAAAAGCCTCTGCTGTCATGAAAAACCCGTGGACGGATACATGTCAGCCCCGGAAATTCTGTCCGGATGAACTCCATCAACCACTCCTATGCTGGCGGGAAGTATGGCATGCCGCGAGGCATGGCTTGCCCCTGCATACATGAAGAGCAAAGACTTTTGAAGAACAAAGCGTCGGGTCTGTCAGGAGAATTCCGGCCGGCGAGTTGCCCAGTTGCGTACGTATGGTGTAGAACCCTGCTGTCAGATTTCAAACAGAAGGCGGAAACACACATGGCATCACGTCAGGAGATGACTGAAAGCGGAGCGATAGCGGCCTGTGGCGAAGGCGCTGATTCCCGTTCGCTGGAGGCGGAGATTCTGCGCCTGCGCCAGCGTGAAAAGGAACTGCTGCATGAGCGGCAGATGCTTAAGGATATTCTGAAAGCCATTCCCGACATGCTGACGGTGCATGACCGAGACGGCAATGTCATGTTCAGCAATTGCAAGCCCAACGAGGACTGCTGGCAGCATCATGGCGGAACCAAACACGGTTTGCGCTGTTATCAGTGCCATTTCCACGGCGACCGCAACTGTGAAGACTGTTATATTCCCGATGTGTTCGATTCCGGCGAACAGCGTGTTGTGGAAATGTACAACCCCGACATGAAGAGTTTTCGCTCCATTACTGTGTTTCCCGTGCGTGACGGGCAGGGTGATGTGACCATGGTGGCCGAATATGTGCGCGATGTGACCGCCACCCGTAATCTGGAGCGCGAACTGCGCGTGGCAAAAGAGGCCGCCGAGGCTGCCGACAGGGCGAAAAGTGAATTTCTGGCTTCCATGAGCCATGAGATACGCACCCCCATGAACGGCGTGCTGGGCATGCTTGATCTGGCCATGACAACCAGTCTGGATGAAGAGCAGCGGGAGTACCTCGAAGCAGTGCAGAATTCTGCGGAAGCCCTTCTTTCGCTGATAAACGATATTCTGGATTTTTCTAAGATCGAAGCTGGAATGGTGGAGCTGGATCAGCAGGTCTTCCGTCTCAGCAAGCGTCTTTCTTCACTGCATACCATGTTTGTGCACCGTGCCGCTGAACGGAACCTTGAGTTCGCCATCAACATTTCCCCCGACGTGCCGGACGGATTGTCCGGTGACCCGCTGCGTCTGCGGCAGATTGTGGTTAACCTGCTTGATAATGCTTTCAAGTTCACCGATCAGGGGCAGGTGGTGCTGAGTGTGGAAGTGCTGGAGCGCGGAGCGGAGAATGTTCTGCTGCAGTTCAGCGTGCAGGATACCGGTCCCGGCATTCTGGAGAGACATCAGGAGCGTATTTTCGACAGTTTTGCCCAGGCCGATGCGTCGTTTACCCGCAGACATCAGGGGTCCGGGCTCGGGCTGGCCATCTGCAAACGCCTGACCGGTCTTATGGGCGGCGACATCAAAGTGCGCAGCACGCCGGGAGAAGGCAGTACTTTTGTGTTCTCCGCACGGTTCGGCGTAGCCGTGCTGGACGAGGAACCCGTACGGGTGCGCAGCCGCACAGCAGAACCTGCGCCGGTGCGCGGGCGGATTCTTGTGGCGGAAGATCACCCCATGAATCTGATGTTTATCGAAAAATTTCTTAAAAAGCAGGGGTACGAATCTGTCAGCGTGACTGATGGCAGCGAGGTGGTTCCCGCACTCACGCGGTCACGGTTTGATCTGGTGCTGATGGACATAGCCATGCCCGCCATGGACGGCATGGAGGCGACCCGCGCCGTGCGTGCTGCCACGGGTATGAAGACCCCCAGTGATGTGCCTATTATTGCCATGACGGCGCACGCCATGAAAGGCGACAGAGAGCAGTTTCTTGAAGCCGGAATGGACGATTACATAGGTAAGCCCATCAACTCCGACAATCTGCGCAGTATGATTATCCGGCACCTGCAGGCCCGGCGCAAAAGCTGATACGGCAACTGCAGGGCAGTGTGACAACAGGGTTGCACTTTTGCCGCCACGGCTGTATATGACGACTCCTGCCGTATGGCAGTTCATATCGCGGAAGGGTGGCAGAGTCCGGTTTAATGCGGCGGTCTTGAAAACCGTTGAGGGTTTGCGCTCTCCGGGGGTTCGAATCCCTCCCCTTCCGCCACAAAATCAAAGGCTTACCAGATTTTCATCTGGTAAGCCTTTTGTCGTTCCAGAGGGGCGTTTTGCTGCACTTTGCCAAGCAGAAACAGGCACCAAAGTTGTCGAATTCTGCCGTAAGATGGGCGTTTGTGAGGCTGCTTTTCAGAAATACGGTAGCTCTGACGTGGCGCTTGACGGAAGTTGTTGTGGGGAGACAAGCCCTGCATGGAGCTTTTCTCACTGCCTGTATGAAGATTCTGCTGTTGAATTGCAGATGGAACACCCTCCACTGGCTCGCACGGTACGTCTTTTTTCTTAAGCTTTTGTTGTATGACGGTCTCAAGGCCAGTTACACGTGCCTCCGGATTGAAGTGTCGGGGTATAACCATCTAATTTCACAACAGCTATGTTGAAGTGATATTTTTTTCGGGGAGATGCGGCGTCCGGTTGCCCGCCGGTATCGGTGGTGTTTGACTTGCCTGCTGCCTGAGAGGCACTAGATAGTAATTGCCGTAATCGACAGCTGCCGGTGTGGCGGCTGATTCCGCCGGCAGGAGGAATGTCATGCTGTCTGTGTTGAAGCGTTTTTTCATGGTGGCCGGGATACTGCTGCTTGTGCTTTTTGCCATCTACCTGTGGGGAGCTGTTTCCGCAGTGTGGGATATGGCCGAGCGCATGCACGAGGGGCTGGGGCCGTGGGCCGGCGGTGCGGCAGTGTCTGCCGTGGCGTGGGCTTTGTGGTATGCTGTTGCCCCTTTTTTCCGGCCCCGTGCTCTTGTGCTGCCAGCAGAGCCCGATGAACTGCAGCTGGAGGAATACAGGGCCGAGCTGGTCCGCAGGCTGGGTGATAATGCGTTTCTGCGCGGACGCGGTGTGAGTGTGCACAGCCGTGAAGATGCCGATGCGGCGCTGGCTTTGCTGGGCCACGAGGCTGATGAGATGATCCGCAGCGCAGCCCGTCAGGTTTTTACCGGAACTGCCGTGTCGCAGAACGGCAGGCTTGATTCTCTTATCGTGTTTGTGGTGCTGTGCCGGCTGGTCTGGCGTGTGAGCGCGCTGTATAACCAGCGTCCCTCCCCCGCGGAAATGCTGTCGCTGTATTCCAATGTTGCCGTCACGTCTTTTCTTGCCGCCGGTATGGAAGATCTGGGCGGTGAAGAAGCCATGGGAGGCATCATCGGTCCCGCTGTCGCTTCTTCCGCACTGGGGGCGCTGCCCGGGGCAGAAGCCGTTGCCGCCACTGTCACTGCCTCGCTTGTGGACGGTTCGGCCAACGCCCTGCTGACACTGCGGACAGGTATACTCGCGCGCAATTATGTTTCGGGAACACTGCCGCCGGCAGGGTCATACCGCAGAACGGCCACGGCGGAAGCTCTTTCCATGCTGGCAGGCATAACGGGCGAAACCGTGCGGCTGGTGCTGGCGCGCACGGGCCGCGCTGCCGTGCAGGTATGCGGAGATACGGCCGCCGGAGCCGTCAATGCAGGCGTGCGTACAGCCCGCAAGGCCGCCGCGGGTGTGGCGGACGGCATGGGTGGTGCCGCGCGGGCTGTGGGCTGGGGTGTCCGGCGTTCGGTATATGCCACGGGTGCAGGGGTGAGCGGTGGCGCCCGGGTGTTGCGTACCGGTGCGGGACAGGCGGTGTCGGCCGTGGGAGGAACTGCGGCGCTGTTCAGCAGGGCGGTGGGCCGCGGAGCCCTGCGGTCTGCCGAGGTTATCGGAGCGGGTGTCAAAGGCGGCAGCAAAATGGCGTCCGGTGTGTGGACGCGTACCGGCGGCAGGGCTGCATTGTTTTTACGCGGGGCGGTCCGTTTGCGGAAATAGGTTCGCGCATAGATAGCGTGCCTGCCTGTATCCCGCATGCTCTTTTCTGCGTATGTATTGCCCGAAAGCAAAGTGCCCGGGCCCTTTGCCGCATTGTTTCCGCATCGTTTTTTTTCTTTTTCATTTCAAATAAAATATAACATAAGTGCAGTGCCGGTTTTCAACTGCACAGATATATTGCTTTTGCAATTCATTAAGCTGTGCATTGCAAAGTGTGCAGTCTTTTTTTCATATATTGGTGTTGTTGTATGTCGTTTCAATATTGCTGACACTGTGTACTGGTCATTTCCGATGTGTGCATTGTTTTTGGCATTATGTCCTTAAGTATGCTTTATGCTGTCTTGTCCGATATTGCAGTGTGCACAGCTGCTGAAAAAACACATGCCTGCCTTGTGGTGAGTTGACAGTGTTAAGGTTTTGGCATAGCAGCCGATAGGATGGTAACTGAAGGCATTCCGGCAGTTTCCGGTCAAGGGGGTTCGTTTGAGTGGACAATCGGGAAACGGCGGGGAAGGAATGCGTTGCGGGTAAGCAGGAGGAACCATGAAGAAGGGCTTTGTACCTGTGGCCTTGCTGGCGCTGATTGCGGTGTGCGGTCTGTGCATTGTGCAGCAGGCTGTGGCGGGTGCGTATGTCGGGTCGGCGCGTTGCGGAGAATGCCACGAAACGGAATATGAAACGTTTCAGAAACACTCTGTAAAGGCTAAGTCATGGAAAAGTGTGTCCATTATGGCGTCAGATCTTACGCCGCAGGAGCTTGAGGGCTGCTACGACTGTCATACAACAGGGCACGGTAAAGGCGGTTTTGTAAGCATTGAAACCACACCGGAACTGGCCGACGTGGGGTGCGAGACATGCCACGGTCCCGGAGCGCAGCACGCGGAAACAGGCGATCCGGAAATGATAACCCGTAAGCCGGACATCAAAACCTGTGAAACGTGCCACAACGAAAGCCGCGTACAGGCATTCGGGTACAAGCCGCTGATTTCCAGCGGTGCCCACTAGGAGGTCTGTATGCTGCATTTCATCCGTAAATCCATAGGACTGAAGACGCTTACGCTTATTGCCGGCATATCCGTTGTGGTGTTCACCATACTTATAGGTGTGACCACCCAGCGTCAGTATGACGGCATGCTGGGGCAGATGGACACCGCACTCACGCGGGTTTCTGAGCTTATCAAACTGGCAACTGACGGTCCCATGCTGGTGGGCGATGATGACGGTACAAAGGCTCAGTTCGCTCTGCTGGCAAAACGGTATCCCGATACGCAGGTGTATATAACAAATTTTAAAAACAATATTACCTACAGCACGCGTACGGGCACAGTCCGCAAGGATGTGGAAGATGTTTTTTCCGACCCTTCGGTGCTGGCGCTTACCGAAAAGGCAGTGAAAACAGACGTGCACGAGGGATTGCTGCTCAAGGAGGGCGGAAAATCCTTCATGCTCCGCAGTACCAGCATTCCCAACGACGATTCGTGCCACCACTGTCATGGTTCGTCTCAGCCCATTCTGGGGCAGCTTGTGGTGGTCAAGGATGTCACCCCCATGGTCGCGGGTATCCATCGTCAGGTGCTTGAGACGGTGGCGTTTTCTGTGGGCGGACTGGCAACGCTGATCTGCATCGTGTTCTTTTTTCTGCGCAAGACAGTCATCAAGCCCGTACAGGAGATCACCGAGGCCAGCCACAGAATCGCCCACGGCGAGCTGGAGACGCAGTTCACTGTCCATTCGCAGGACGAACTGGGCAAGCTGGAGAGCAATCTCGGCGAGATGGTGGGCAAGCTCAAGGAGCAGCTGGGCTTTTCGCGCGGGATACTGCAGGGCATGACCACGCCGTTTCTGGTTACGGATACGGAAGGCAATGTGACTTTCACCAATAAAGGCATGGTGGACTGTCTGTGCGAACTGGGTGATCCTGACCAGCATGTGGGCAAAACCGTTGGAGAGTTTTTCTACAACGACGTGAGCCGCGAAACGCTTACCCACAAGGTGCTTGCCAACCGCAAGGCCATTACCGGCGTGGAGGTGGAATTTACCGACCGCGACGGTGAAACCCGCTACAGTGTGCTTGACAGCTCGCCCATATATGATCTGGACGGCAACCTGATGGGAGCCTTTACCGTTTGTACTGACATGACGGAATTCCGCCGCCAGCAGCGTCTGGTGGAAGAGCAGAATTCGCGCATCACCCGCGCGGCGGAAGCTGCGGGAGCCATCGCCGTACAGGTGTCTTCAGCTTCCGAGGAGCTTTCGGCGCAGGTGGAGCAGTCCAGTTCCGGCGCGGAAGAGCAGCGCAGCCTTACTGCCGAAGGGGCCACAGCCATGGAGCAGATGAACGCCACTGTCACCGAGGTGGCGCGGAATGCTTCCAATGCGGCCGAAATGGCGGGAAAAGCACAGGACGTGGCCAAGAACGGGGTTTCCGTGGTGGAAGATACCGTGCGCCACATCAACGATGTTGCACGACAGGCTGAAAGTCTGAAAACGGAAATGGGCGGACTGGCGGACAAGGCGGAAGGCATAGGCGAGATTATCAACGTGATTGAAGATATTGCCGACCAGACCAACCTGCTGGCCCTCAACGCCGCCATAGAGGCTGCGCGCGCGGGCGATGCCGGACGCGGGTTTGCCGTGGTGGCCGATGAAGTGCGCAAGCTGGCGGAAAAAACCATGAGTGCCACCCGTCAGGTCGTGGATTATGTGGGGTCCATTCAGGAAAGCACCCGCAGAAATATGGCTGCCACGGAACAGGCGGTGAAGCTGGTGGAGCAGTCCACGGCCATGGCCGGAGAATCGGGCCGTACCCTGCATTCCATCGTCCAGATGGTGGTGGAGACGGCGGATCAGGTGCGTGCCATTGCCACCGCCGCCGAAGAACAGTCTGCCGCCAGCGAGCAGATAAACCGCTCCATGGAGCAGATAAGCCGCATTTCTTCGGAAACGGCCGATGCCATGAACCAGTCGGCACAGGCGGTTTCAGACCTTGCGCGGCTGGCTGTGGATCTTAACGCCATTATTACCGACATGCGGCGCTGACCGCCGCCCGATGTATGAAAAAACAAAAAAAGCCGGAGCAATACGCTCCGGCTTTTTGTTTTTGCGGCGGCGGGTGCCGGCTGCCGGAGAAACCGGAGGACAGCAGACCGCAATGCTCTGCAGACGTCAGGGGCTCAGGCCGTGGCCGCGGTGTTTTTTTCGCGCACCACCACAAATACTCCGGAAAGAACAAGCGCACTGCCCGCCAGTCCCACAGGCGGCAGAATCTCGTTCCACCACCAGTACGCCAGCACGGCAGCGGCCACCGGTTCCAGATTGGCCACTATGGCCGCCCGCGACGCGGCCAGCCGTTTGAGCCCTGCGCAGTAGGCAAGATATGCCAGCCATGTGCACAGAAAGCCTTCCATTATCAGCGCGAACCAGCCCAGCGCACTGTGCTGCGAAAAAGTGACCCACGGCAGCAGAGCCAGTGCCCCCGCAGGCAGGCAGTAGGAATACAGAGTGACTGACGAGTAGCGGTGCAGGTAGGTTTTGCCGAAAACGTAGTGCAGCGAATAGCTGAAACCGGCCACAAGTCCCCACAGCACGCCTGCCGTGACCGACCCGCTGCCAGCGCCGCCGGACAGACTGACCAGCATGGTGCCGCTCATGGCCAGCGCCAGCGCAGCCAGCCTGTGCGGCGTAAGTGCCTCGGCAAAGCAGATACGGGCCAGCAGCGCCACCCATGCGGGTGCGGTGTAGAGCATTATGGAGGCCAGCGCGGCCCCGCCTTCGCGCACGGAAATCTGATACGAGCCGAAAAACAGCGCTATTCCCACCAGACCGAACGCCGTGAACACGGGGGCATCACGCAGCCCGGCGCGCCACCGGCCGGTCACCGCAGCATGCGCCATGAAAAACAGCGCACCGGTAAGGCACCGCCAGAAGGCCACCTCCATGGGGGTGGTGCCTTCGTTAAAGCATATCTGGGCCAGCGGACCGATAAAGGCCCACATGAGCGCGGCCAGAGCAACATATACATATCCCAGTGCAGACTGCATGGCGGGGCTCCCCTGTGGTTGCCGGCGGCGGAGCAACCTGTTTTCATACTTCATTGTTCTGCAATACAGTGTTAAAAGACACAAAACAATCCTCCAGCAGGAGTCTGCCTATGCAACTGGGACGCTACAGATTTGACAGGATGGAGCTGGCGGGATCGCTGGGCGATCTGGGCACCCTGCTGCCGCTGGCCGTGGGCATGATAATGGTTAACGGCCTGGATCCCATGGGACTTTTTTTTGCGGTCGGGCTGTATTATATCATCGCGGGTCACTATTACGGCGTTCCCGTGGCCGTGCAGCCCATGAAATCCATCGGCGGTTATGCTGTGGCCACAGGAGTGGGCACAGGTTCGGTCAGCGCTGCCTGTCTTATCATGGGGCTGGGTATGCTGGCTGTGGGCAGGTGGAATCTGGCCGAAGCATTGCGCAGGCATATTCCGCAGGCAGTCATCAGGGGGGTGCAGGCTTCCACCGGGGTGTTGCTGGCAACGCAGGGGGTCCGCTTCATGCTGGGCACCCATTCACTGCAGCAGCAACTCAGCGAGCCTTTTCTGGGGCTCGGGGGGCTGGGCCCCGTGCCGTGGAGTCTCATTCTGGGGCTTGCTTTTCTGACCTGCGCGCTTTTGCTGCTTAATAATCCGCGTTTTCCCGCTGCGCTGGTGGTTGTGGGATCCGGTCTGCTGCTGGGGCTGGTTTTTTCCGATGCCACTTTCTCCTTCGGGCTGCATCTGCCGCGCCTGCTGCCGCTGGGGTTGCCTTCGCTGGCTGATTTCGCCTATGCGCTTCCTGTACTTGTCATGCCGCAGCTGCCCATGACGCTGGGCAACGCTGTCATTGCCAATGCCGATCTTTCACACACTTATTTTCCCGAAAGCAGTTCGCGGGTGACACCGCGTTCTCTTTGCTACAGCATGGGAGCGGCATGCACCGGGGCTTTTCTGCTGGGCGGCATGCCCATGTGCCACGGTGCCGGAGGTCTGGCGGCACATTATCGTTTCGGGGCCAGAACATGCGGATCAAACCTCATCATCGGCGCTGTGTTTGTGCTGTTTTCCGTTATGCTGGGAGCGGGTATGCTGGACGCGGTGCGCCTGCTGCCGCTGGCCGTGCTGGGCACGCTGCTGCTGCTTGCGGGCCTCGAATTGTGCCTGACGGTGCGTGATGTGCTGGACCGGAGCGGGTTGTTTGTGGTTTTCTGCATGCTGACATTGACGCTGACAACCAATCTGGCGGTGTCCTTTGTGGCGGGTACCGCACTTGCCCTGCTGATGGCGCGGGGCAGAATAACGCTGTAAGACAGGCTACGGAGAATACATGAGCGATAAAAGACAGTCTCTGGATATGACACCTCCGGCCCGTCGGAAGGGCGGACTGGCTATTCTGGCGGTAATAGTGCTTGTGGTTGCTGCTGCAGGCTATTTCCTGCTGCGTGACGGCGGCAGCGGCATTCCGCCTGTGGGGCAGACCGGCCCGTCCGGCCAGATGCGGCAGGCCGTGCCTGACCGGGAGGCTCCGGCCGTGCAGGGGGCTTTGCCTTCCGCCAATGGCTCACGGTCGGGGGCGGAAGGGTCTGCCGCGGTATCCGCGGGACAGGCCGCAGGAACCGGACAGGCAGCGCCGGGCGGCATGATGGCCGGTGACAGTGCCGGCGACAGTGCCGGAGCAGGCATGGAACCGGACGCGGTCGCAGTGCCGCCGGTTTCCGAAGATTCCGTCATCGGGCCTGACTTCATCGATGATACGGCCCGCTGGCTGGTGGAAGGGTATTATCCGCGCGGCACATACCCCACTGCCCTTAACGAAGGAGTGGTGGTGCGTGATGTGAAAATGCTCAATACCCACGTGGGCGTGGGCATGCCCGGTATCCGGTGGCAGGGTGACGACATACGCAAGGCGCGCGAGGCCGTGCTGGCCTATGTGCTGTCTCCGGCCATGGTGCGGGGGCTGTATGATTTGTACAGCGGGCAGTTTATGACGGCGGTGGAGCGGCATGCCGACGGTCTCATGCGTGAACGCAGAGGCCGCGAGGTGAATCTTTCCGCCGCGGAAAAAAAGGAAATGTACGCTATTTACAGCCGCCTGATACGGGGGCTGGCCGCCATAGCCGAGAATGTGCTGGATATGCCCGATGCCGGCGGGCGTGTGCAGGGCTGCCTGCAGGCGCGCCGTGCCACGCTGGACGCCAACGCAGCTTTTGCCGAGGCGCTGCATACCTATCAGATGCTTGTGGAACAGAATGCACCATATGCGGAAGTGCAGCAGGCCCTGAAGGATAAAGATGCCGCCGGCAAGGCGTTTCAGCAGGCCATTGTGGAGCGCGAACGCAAGATAGCGGCTCTGGCAGCGGAACTGCGCCGTCCGGGCGTATCGCGCGCGCTGGACGATGAAGGCGCCGTATATGTTGCCATGTGGATAGCCCGCAGGCTGGAGACCGGAGCCGGTGTGGAACCTGCCCTGCGCGAGGCCGTGGACGTGCTGCGTGACGTGGCGCAGGAATTTGAGCGGCGTTCCCGCTGAGTGCGGCGGGCCGTCCTGCAGCGCGCTGCCAGTGGCGCGGCGGAAGAAACGTATCGGTAAGCGGAGGCCGGAGCAGTTGCTCCGGCCTTTTTGTAAACGCGCCGCCGCAGGAATGCGGCGGAATGTGACGGGGGAGAGCGCATGGCCTCGATGATTGTTCTGGAAGATTCTCCTGCGGTGCTGCGCATCGGGCCCGGTGCGGAGCACCGCGTCTCGGTGGCGGTGGTGGCTTTGCTGGGCACCGGAATGATGGGGGGCGCGGTGCTGGCAGCAGGCGATCCGGCGCTTACGGCTGTCTGCATTATCGGCGGGGTGGTGCTGGGGCTGGTGGCTTTGATGCTGCATAATCAGTCGCGGCAGCTGGAATGGAATCTGGACGAGCGTATGGTGTATGTTCTGGGCAGGCAGGCTTCGGACATGTATGCAGTGCCTTTTGCCGATATCGCCTGCCTGCGTCTGACAAAACGAAGGGTGGCCCGCAGTCTGGCGGGGGCTTCCATCACCTCGCAGCCGCCGGGCGGCCGTCGCGGGCGGGAACGCTATTATCTGGAAATGGCCATGCGTGACACCGGGTATGAAGGTATTGACCAGTCGTTCAACGAGTCCGAGCTGCGCGGGCTGTGCACGGTGCTGTGCCGGCGCACGGGGCTTGCGCTGTGTGACGAAACAGACGGGACCCGTAACCGTCCGGCCGCGGGCGATGCCGTGTCCTCTGTGGTGCTGCCCCCGCGCGAACCTTCACCCGCTTCGGTACTGCGCAGAACGGCACAGGGAGTCGAATGGCCGCTTTCGCCGGGGTGGCCGGCCGTGGGGGTTATGTTCATGGTGCTTGCCAGCCTGATGGCCGGTGCGGGCTCCGCCTATACGCACGTCGCGGCGGGAGGGGACGCCAGCCCCGCGCTGATGATCATGGCGCTGGGCATTTCGTTTTTTTTCATGGTCATAGTGCTGGCGCGGCTGGCCCATGCCTTTACGGGGCGCGGCAGAATAACGGTACGCGGCGGGGTGCTGGTGCGGGAGCTGCTGAGCCCGCTGGGTAACAGAAGTCTGGAAGTTTCGCTGCGCGAAGTGGTGGCGTTGCGCGTCATTGCCCCGCGCACGGCTGTCTGTCAGCTTCAGGTGCTGGGCCGTACGGGACAGGCGGCAGTGCTGGCCAGTGTTTCCAGCGGGGTCACGCCGCTTACGGTGGGCGATCTGTACTGGCTGCGCGGTACGCTCAACCGTATGCTCGACCTGCAGCGCGCGGCAGAGCATGAAGAGCACCGCAGAAAGCAGGTCATGGAACAGGATTCTTCCGGCCCGCTGCAGTAGCGGCTGCACGGGTCTGCCGTCGGGTGTTGGCCGCCGCGGCTGTCCGGCCGCGGTGCTGTGCCACAGGCCGCAGTGTTCATTCGGGCAGATTTTTACGGGGTGCGTGTGCCTGTGTACACGGCCGCGGTACTTGTTTTTTCCGGCAGGTACGCTGCCGCGGCGGCGCGGCAGCGGCCGTCACCGTCTGCCGGATGTTCCGGCTTTGTAAAACGCGGAAAGGCCGGACCCGATGTCCGGCCTTTCACCAACCACACACTTTCTATGGAGAAGGCCTAACGCTCCTGCGGGAGCGCGGCCGAATCCGCTTCAGCGGTACGCTCTGCCTCGCGGGCTGCGAAGTAGGCGCGTGTTTCTGCCACAACAACACCGGAAAGACCGAGCAGACCGATGAGGTTGGGCACAGCCATCAGGCCGTTGACGATGTCGGCAAGCAGCCAGATGAGGTCCAGATGGACAAAGGCGCCGATGGCCACCAGTCCGATGTATATCAGCCGGTATGGCAGAATGCCTTTGACTCCGAACAGATAGGTTGTGCAGCGCTCACCGTAGTAGTTCCAGCCGAGAATGGTGGTGAACGCAAAGAACATGAGCCCCACGGTAACAACCTGCGGTCCCATGCCGCCCATGCCCAGAGCAAAAGCCGTGTTGGTCATGGCCGCTCCGGCCAGAGCACCGTCATTCCATACGCCGGTCATCACCAGTACAATGCCGGTCATGGAGCATATGACAATGGTATCGAAGAAGGTGCCTGTCATGGCGATAAGTCCCTGCCGGACGCAGGAGTCCGTGCGGGCTGCCGCCGCGGCGATGGGAGCGGAACCGAGACCCGATTCATTGGAAAACACGCCGCGCGCGATGCCGCTGCGCATGACCATGAGCACAGACATGCCTGCTGCTCCGCCGAATGCCGCCGAAGGATTGAATGCCGATTCGACGATGAGTGAGACGGCGGCGGGCACCTGACCGAGGTTGAGCATGAGCACGATGAGCGAGGCACCCAGATAGAACGCAGCCATGAAGGGGACAACACGCTCGGCCACTCTGGCTATGGAACGGATGCCGCCCAGTGTGACCATGGTGACCAGCGTGGTAAGCACGGCCGCGGTGCCCCATGAGGGAATGCCGAAAGTCAGCTGTGCGGCGTCTTTGATGGCGTTGACCTGAGCAAAGGTGCCGATGCCGAAAAAGGCCACCAGAATGCCGAACAGCGCAAACATGCGTGCCAGCAGGCGGCTGCCCAGCCCCCGCTCAAGATAGACCATGGGTCCGCCGGTCATCTGTCCGTTGGCGTCTTTTACGCGGTACTTAACCGCCAGCAGGCATTCTGAGTATTTTGTGGCCATGCCGAAAAAGGCGGCTATCCACATCCAGAAAAGCGCACCGGGACCGCCGGCCGCAATGGCCGTTGCCACGCCCACGATGTTGCCCGTGCCGATGGTGGCCGACAGAGCGGTGCACAGTGCGGCAAAAGGGGAAACATCCCCCTCGTTCTGGTGTCCCTTGTCGCGGCTGAAGACCAGCGAAAGCGCCATGGGCAGGCGCCGTATCTGCATGATGCCCAGTCTGAGGGTAAGGTAGATGCCGGTGCCGACCAGCAGGGCCAGCAGTGGCGGCCCCCACACGAATGCATTGATAGATTGCAGTAGAACAGTAAGGTCAGTCATCTCTATTTCCTTGAAATTGTTAAATTCCCAGGTAGAGACGGACTTCGAGTCTACTTGAAGAGGAAGCGGCGCTGCGCGTTGCGCAAAGCGCAATGAAGGCTAAGTGGTCCCTGACGCACGGCCGTGAGGGTGCACTGCGTCATAAAGGGCCCTCTGTCCTTTTACCTGAGAGTTTCACCGGTCGTGGAGGAGATCTACGACCGGCTTGCTCCTTCGGTGCTCCCACAGGGGGAGTCTCTCCAGAGGCTCGTCAAACAGCAGTCCTTTTGCCTGAAAGATTTACTTCTTCGGCGTTTCCGTCCGGGGGTGTGGAACGGCGGAAATCTCTCCTGCTGTCGTCATCCGAATCCAATACAGGGACAGTCTGTTTACTCAACCGGAAAAAAGAAGGCAAGAGGAAAACGCATTTTTTGCATAATATGCTGTTTTTATAAAGATTGAACGGGGCAGGAAGTGGCGTGGGCATCTGCGGCGGCTGCACAGAGGGCTGTGCGCATGCGCACTATGCAGCCGCTGCAGTGGACATTTTGTGTACCGGTACGGCGCTGCCGTTGTGCGGCGCATGCAGGCATCCGGCACACAACGGCAGGTGTGCGGCATGCGCCCTCAGTCCAGACTGCCGCCTGCGGGCTTCACGATATGTTCCAGCAGTTCGCGCGGGTCTGTCACAGGCTGCGAACAGGTGTAATTTTCGCACACATAGGCACACGCCGTGCGTCCCTTGTGTGTAAGATGCCGGGTGAAGGGCGCTGCCTGAGCCAGTTGTCCGGCATTCATGGGCGTGCGCAGCAGCAGGCATGTATCCGGACTGTATGCCGAAGCCACCGTGGTCAGCAGTGCTTCCGTGTCGGGAGAGTCCTGCTCGCCGCTTACCACCACGGTGCGTCCGCCGCCGGAAAGAAAATCCACTCCGCACAGCAGCATGGTGTAGCCTCCGGGCATGTGGCGGACCTGTGTGGAAAGCCCTTCCAGCAGACGGCGGGCACTGTGTTCATGTTCCTGATTGCCCGTCAGCCGTGCCAGCCGTGCCAGATTGAGCAGCGTGACGGAGTTGCCCGAAGGGCAGGCGGCGTCATACGCTTCCACCGGTCGCATCAGCAGGTCGGGGGCATCCGCCGCGGTCAGGTAGTAAACGCCGCTTGTCCCGTCTCTGTGCAGGGTATCCTGCACCTGCTGCAGCGCCGCGGCTTCGCGCAGCCAGCGGACTTCGTGTGTGGCTTCGTACAGTGCCGTCAGACCGGCAATGAAGAATGCGTAATCATCCAGACAGGCAGTTACCGATGCCTTGCCGTTGCGCCAGCGGTGCAGCAGCCTGCCGTTGCTGTCGCGCATGGCTGACAGAATGAAATCGGCGGCACGGGCGGCGCATTCGGTGTAATGCGGTGCATCAAACGCCATACCCGCCGTGGCCATGGCTGTTATCATCAGTCCGTTCCAGTCGGTCAGCACCTTGTCATCCAGATGCGGGCGCGGACGGCGGCTGCGGGCCTGTATCAGCGTGGCGCGGATTTCGTCCACCAGCTGGGTCAGGGTATGTTTCTCCATTCCCAGCTGACCGGCAAGAGCGGAAAGCGGCGCCGGAAGATGCAGAATATTCAGGCCGGTTTTCCGGCCGGTGGACTCGTCGTGGTAATTACCTTCTTCCTGCAGGTTCCATATCTTTTCCGCCAGCAGCGCGTCTTCCCGGGAAAGCAGTCCGCGGATTTCCTGCAGCGTGAAAAGGTAGAAAAAACCTTCGCCTCTGTGCGGCAGCCCCATGGCGGCAAAATGAGGGGGCGCGTCGCTGTCGGCATCTTCCGCGGCGTAAAAGGCTCCCTGAGGCGAGGTCAGGTCGCGCATCACATACATCATTATTTCTTCTGCGGTGCGCCTGAACAGAGGTCTGCCCGTCAGCTGCCAGCCGCGGGTATAGGCCAGCACATGCATGGCCTGATCGTAGAGCATTTTTTCAAAATGCGGCAGCAGCCATTCCTTGTCGGTGCTGTAGCGATGAAAGCCATAGCCCGCATGGTCAAAAATACCCCCGAGCCGCATGGCTTCGAGTGTATGGGAAACCATGCCGGTCAGCTGTGCGCGCCGGGCGGCATCCTGTGTGCGGTGCGCGTGGCGCAGCAGCAGTAGCAGCGAATGCGGCGCAGGAAATTTGGGCGCGGACCCGAACCCGCCGTGGCGGGCGTCATATCTCTGGCATAGGGTATCCACTGCCTGCCGCACGGTGGTGTCGTCAGGCGCCCCGCCGCCGGAAGGGCGCAGCAGTCCTTCTGCATGCCGTCGCATGTGTTCCGCCACAGAGTCTGCCGATGCGGTGACATCGGCGCGTTGTTTGCGCCATATGTCGCGGATGCGCGGCACCAGCTCAAGCATGCCGGTGCGTCCGCCGCGGGAAAGGCGCGGAATGTAGGTGGCGGCAAAAAACGGCCTGCCGTCCGGCGTCATGACAATGGTCAGGGGCCACCCGCCGGAGCCGGTAAGCATCTGACAGGCTGCCATATATATGCTGTCTATGTCGGGACGGTCTTCGCGGTCGACCTTGACGTTGATGAAAGCTTCGTTAAGCAGAGCGGCTACGGCTTCATCCTCAAAGGATTCGTGCGCCATCACATGACACCAGTGGCATGTGGAATAGCCGATGGAAAGAAATACGGGTTTATCTTCGCTGCGGGCCAGCGCAAAAGCTTCTTCACCCCAGGGATGCCAGTCCACGGGATTGCGGGCGTGTTGCAGCAGATAGGGGCTGGACTCGTTGATCAACCGGTTGGGGCGCTGTGCTGTCATCGGGCACTCCCTTTGGCGTCTTCGCTGTGCGTGAAAAGCATTAACCGGATTATTCTGCCTGTGTCACTGGTGCATGCAAAAATCATCCCCGCGCAGGGCGGGACGGCAGTGCGGTCTAGTCACGGTGCGCCGTACTGCCGGAAACAGAAGACACTGCGTCCATGGCCGTAATATAATGCCCCCGGTGCAAATGACCAGTGCCGTGCCCGCACCGGTGCTGTAACGGCGGTGGCGCAGGCTACTGCAGACCGCCGGTACGGAATGCTCCGCCCGCAAGGTAGAAAAGGGTTTTGATGCCTTCCAGCAGCAGATTGCGTGCCGCGTCCTGATCGTTCCACCAGCGCTGCGGAAAGGGATCATACGGACTGCCGGCGGTCAGGATGCTGCAGCGGGGCAGGGCATGGCGGAAGACCATGCCCGCACGAGGGGCATGGACCGGTGCCGTCACCACCAGAACGGTAAGTTTCCGGTCACCCAGTATACCGGCCAGCGCTTCTGCCTCGCCCACGGTACTGATAAGATCATAGCCGTACATGCGGATATCGCGCATGGGCACGCCCTTGTCCGTCAGAATGCGGACATACATTTCCGGCTCGTCCGGCACCCGGTAACCGTGCTGCTTCATTACTCCGGCTTCGCGGCGGGGACGCGTGCGCGAAACATACACGACCGGCGCATAGCCCCTGTTGTACAGGTCGGCCGCAAACATGGCGCGGTGCAGTCCGCCGCCCAGCACAACCATGACATCGGCTTTGCGGGGGGGATAATCTGTTGTGGCATTGCCGGCAATCCACAGCAGCCCGCCCGCGCCCAGCACGCACAGCAGTATGGCGGCTGCGCCCGCGACGGCAAGGAACGTTTTTACAGCGTGCAGAGTGCGCTGCCGGCGGGATATGTGGCGGACCCTGCCGCCCGCGCCCGATGTGTTGCCGTCGGCGGCAGGGCGCGTGCCCTGCTTTTGCCGCGGGGCGGAAGAGACCGCCCGTCCGGCTGAAGAAGCCGCGGCGGCAGACGGAATTTTCTGTACAGCGTTGGAGCGGGATGAGTGTTTGCGGCGTTTGTCATCGGCGGAGTCTGGCATGGCTGCAACCTGTGGGCATGAATTGTTGAAGCGGGTGAACAGTCTGCGCGATGGTATACTGTCGCGCCGCTGCGGGCAATGTATGGCTGCGGTGTGCGGAAACAGCGGCTGCACCTGTGTACCGCATGATGCAGAAGCGCTGTTTAAGCCGGTGCGGCGCGCAGACCTCCGGCAGCATACGGTATTGCGGCTGCGGGGAGAAGAGCGCGGAAGTGCAGGGGAATGAAAAAGGCCGCACGGGGTATGCCGTGCGGCCTTTCACTGTATGAGCTGGCAGAGTCATCAGGCACAGATGCCCGACGCGTCCGCTGCGGCGGGTTTACGGGCAGAGCGCGGCTTCCTGCGGGTAGATGGCATCATAGCGGCTCTTGTATTCCGCAAAGGTTCCCTGTGCGATGGCTTCACGCGCACCGCGTACAAGGTCGAGAAAGTACGTCAGGTTGTGAATGGAGTTGAGTCTGTATGACAGGATTTCCTGCGCATGGAAGAGATGGCGCAGGTACGCCCTGCTGAACGTGCGGCAGGTGTAGCACGAACAGTTGGGGTCAAGCGGTCCGTCGTCTTCTGCAAACTCGCGTCGTTTGATGTTTATTTTACCGGCCGATGTATACAGCGTGCCGTTGCGGGCATTGCGGGTGGGCAGCACACAGTCGAACATGTCTATGCCCGCGTTGATGCCGTTGATGATGTCCAGCGGGGTGCCCACACCCATGAGATAGCGCGGTTTGTGCGCGGGCAGCATGGGGGCGGTATGATAGAGAATATCCATCATTTCCGTTTTGCTTTCTCCCACCGACAGCCCGCCCAGTGCAAAACCGTCAAAGTCGATGCGGGTCAGCTCGCCTATGGATTCCTCGCGCAGGTCTTTAAAAAAGCCGCCCTGCGTGATGCCGAACATCAGGTTGCCGCCGCTGCCCGCGGGATAAGCATCGCGGCAGCGCTGCGCCCAGCGGGTGGTCATTTTCAGCGAGCGGGCTGTGTAGTCTTTGTCCGCGCCGTAGGGCACGCACTCGTCAAGCACCATCATGATGTCGGAGTTGAGATTGCGCTGGATGGAAACGACTTTTTCCGGCGTGAAAAGATGCTTGGAGCCGTCCAGATGCGAGCGGAACTCCACGCCTTCTTCGGAAATACGCCGCAGACCGCTGAGGCTGAAAACCTGAAAGCCGCCGCTGTCGGTAAGTATGGGCTTGCGCCATGCGTTGAATTCGTGCAGCCCGCCGCGCCGCGCCACCAGCTCGTCACCGGGGCGCAGATACAGGTGGTATGTGTTGCCGAGAATTATTTCAGCGCCGATGGCATCCAGATCGTCCGGAGCCACGCCTTTCACACTGCCCACCGTGCCAACCGGCATAAAGATGGGCGTGCGCACCGGTCCGTGCGCTGTCTGCAGCACACCGGTACGCGCCTTGCCGTCCGTCGCGTGTAGCGTAAATTCACCAATTGTTGCCATGGCGCGCACCATAGCCGCGACAGGGAGTCTTGAAAAGTCAAAAACGCCGCCCGAAGCCGGAGTGCCGGAAAAATGTCATGGCAAAGTAAAAAATAATTGCCCGTTATGAACTAAAAAAACAATACAATGAAAGTAGGACTCCAAGTACCGCCCAGGGCGGCGCACAGTGCGATGCCGTTTTTACCATTATGATTTCTGTACCAACTTTCCCGAGGGGGTTTCATCATGAACGAAATCAAGATTAAACGTAACGGCAAGGATGACCTCGTTTTTACCGGTGAAGAGCTTGTGACCGTTGATGACCGCGAATGGATGGGCGTTGCGCCCAACTGGTGGGAATTGAAACTGTACCGTTCTGCCGTGGGCAAATACATTCTGGCTTCAACCTTTCATCTGAACTACCCCCGCAGAAGCCGGATGTACGGTGCTGTGGTTTTTTCATCTAAAAATGACGTGGCGGAATATCTGCGCGAGTGCAACAGCCCCAACATGATAGTGGACGCCTTGATGCGTCGCGCCAGTCTGCACGAACGCCGCGCGGAAGAGCGCAGCACGGCCATGCACATGCCTTTCGTGGAGGCACTGCTGGAAGCGGGCGCCGGTGCCGCATCCTGAATTTTACGCCATGAAGCATGAAAAAGGCGGCCTGAAATCAGGCCGCCTTTTATAAGCGGGCAAGCAGGGGCGCAAAGGGCGGTCAGTTAAACAGTCCCTTCACCGCGTTACCGACTTTGTCGGTCTGCTCTTTTACTGCATCACCGGCGGTGCCGGTTTGCTCCTTAAGCGTTTCTGCGCCCTTGCCCAGTCCTTCCGTAATGCTTTTGGCTGCCTCGCGCATGCCGCTGGTGGCAGCCTTGCCCACGGCATCGTTCAGCGCGTTGAATATCTGTTCAAGAGCCTGTGCGGGGCTGGTGCCCTGCTTTTCACGGCCGATATCCTGCAGACTGATGACGGGCAGGGGAACGGTAATACCTTTGCCGCCCAGTTCTGTCAGTGCCAGACTTACCTGACCGCCGCGCACGACGAATTTATCGATGATCACTTTGCGCTGGCTGCCGGATTCGGCAGGCTGTTCCTGTGCCGGAGTCTGTCCGCTGCCGGAGGCTACGGCCTTTTTAACGTTGTTCAGCAGCGCGGTGAAGTTGTCCGTCCTGCCTGATTTTTCGTAGATGATGTCAGGATTAACTATTTCCACAAGGTTGATGACGATGGTGTTGCTGGTCAGCGTGTCCTTGTTGATTTTTACCAGTACGCTGTCCACTTTCATGGCGTGATCGCTCTGGAATCCTGAGGGGTTGCCCAGCACAAATCCTTTGAGCGAGCCTTCTCCGGACATGAACGACACATCGGCACCGGACAGCGAAACCTTGGCCTGTGTCAGTTTGGGGCCGAATGTGTTTACGGCTTTTTCAATAATGGGATTGATGGACAACACCAGTGTGACCACAAGACCTGCAATGATAACGCCCAGTACGGCCACAAGGGCCAGCAGTTTTTTCATGGCGATTCTCCTCGGATGGTGTGAAAAGGCAGCTTTGAATATTGTATAGGGTAAATATGCCGTCGGGGCAACCGGTGGCGGTGTTTTTCAGCGGCGGGCATAGCAGTATACGCATCCGAACCGGCAGGTGCCGTACCTGCCTATGTCTGTACTGGGGGCGCACAGACAATGCTCTCTCTGGTTTTTGTCAGTGGCGGATGCGCCGGTCGCGTTGCCGCCGATGCGCTGCAGCAGGGCTGCATCCACGCAGGGTGCTGCCAGCGGCAGTGATGCATGTATGCCGGTGACCGGTGTGCAGCAGGTTTGCAGCGTGATGTTATGATTTGCCGCTATGCTGTGCAGTGCGGCCGCCATGGCGGCTTTGGCGTGTTCACCGGGCAGGTGCGTGTGCACTCCGCTGCGGGCCAGCGCGGCCAGCGCCCTGCGGGTTTTGACGTATGGTTCCACAAAACTGGTTATGCATCGCTGTGTGCAGCCTTTCAGGGCAGCGCACAGCCGGGCGAAATTTTCTTCGTGCCATTGTGCCGGAGTTATGTCGGTAATGATGACAGGGTCGTACCGCCATATCATTCTTGCCGGACCCAGCCGCACAGCCAGCGAACGGAAACTGTCGACCGCCTGCTGCATATCCGGCGTGCGGGCTTCCAGAGCGCGGGGATATCCGGTGATGGTCCATAAAAAATAATAGGGAATCTGGCGTGCATCCACTTCATGCAGCCACGGTGCAAGCGGGGCTGCGTTGCGCGTCCAGAACACGATGCCGTCCACGTCCTGCGGCAGCAGCGAAATGGTACGCTGCCGGGCGGGATTGAACGGGTCGGGCACCTGACACCGCCCCTGCCGCAGGCTTTCGATGAACCATGCGGTATGGAATGCGGGCAGGTCGGTGCGGCGCGATGCCGAAATGATGCGCGGGTGTCTGGTGTCCATGGCTGCAGCCGCGGTGCGGCACCGCGGCGTGTTTTCCGCTGTCTACAGGCCGTGGGGCAGCTGCCGGTACAGCAGTTCGTCCAGTGTATCGAGCAGTTCCTGATACAATCCGCCGCTGTCCATGGGAGGCCCGAACAGCGCTGCGCGCTGGTTGCGCAGCGATTCACGCGACACGGTTTCCGGAAATGTTTTGGAAAGCGTCATGGCAAGTCGTTCTGCCAGCAGGTATCCTTTCACTCCTTCGTGGAACAGGGCCAGCTTGCGCATGAACGGCTGCCGCTGTTCCTGCCAGTATGCAGTGCATTCGGCGGTGGGCGGGTTGGATACTGCTGTGACCACAGCGGCATACAGGTTGTTGAGGTTTGCGCCGGGTATGCCCGCACGCCAGCCTATAAGCCATGCGTTGCGTTTGAAAAACAGACAGTGGTTGCGTCCTATGGTGACAATGTCGTCGAAGATGCCGCGGGCATGCAGCAGGTCGGGGTCGAGCCATGCGGCCTGCTGGTTTTCCAGATCCCATGCGGGAACGCGCTGCAGAGGCGGTTCTATGCCCCCCAGCGTGCGGATGATGTGCAGCAGCCAGCGGTTTGCCGTGGGTGAATCAGGCGTTTCCAGATGTGTGTAGCTGAGCACATAGCGGCCTTTGCCGTACCGTCCGGAAAGTATGCAGGGCTGATCTTCCAGAAAAGTGGGCCGCAGCCGGATGTCGTACAGTGATTCCCACTCTGAAAACGTGCCGGGGGGCAGCGTATCCAGCGGCAGGTCCGCCACCCAGAAATCGTCGCAGGGAGTGGTGTATGTGGCCAGTACTTCCACGTCGCCGGTTTTTTCCGGCGCAAATCTGCCCGGCCACCAGATGGGCACCGGCGGCTCGGCGCAGGCATCCGTGCACAGGTCTGCGGGAACAAGGTCATGGCCCCGCGCCACGCGGGCATGCACATGGCCGCTGACAAAATGCTGCATTCTGTCGGTAAAGCGGGCACGCCCCCACGGGCACAGCCCCAGCCCCTCGCTGCCGGAAAGCCCCAGACCGGCCCCGCCGCAGAACCCTACATAAGCCCCGCCGCCGCGGACATAGTCGCGGATGGCCTGCATTCCGGCGGCTCCCAGCGCCACGGATTTCATGCGGGCGTTGCCGCCGGGAACCAGCAGCAGTGCGGGCGGCTTGCCAGAAAGCAGTCCCTGCGCTATTTCTTCCCCCCTGACAAGCCGGTAGGGCAGGTCGAGGGACTGCGCAGTGCGCCACGCCAGCAGCCCCCAGATATGCGAGGCGTCCCACAATATATAGATGCTTGACATCGTTCTTCCGCTCATTAAGAGTTGACCACTTGGCTGCCGTCAGGCGCAGCCATACGGTTTGTCTGTATATTCGGGTATCTTACCAATCCCCGCCGGTAATTGCAAAAGGCTCACGCATCCCTTTGCGGGTGCGTACCACATACCAATAGTATAGTTCCGGAGTTTTTCAAAATGGCCGAAAACGCGCTACCCAAAGGCTACGAGCCGCAGGATATAGAAAACCGGTGGCGGACCCACTGGGAGGATAACAAGACGTTCACGCCGGACCCCGATGCCCCGGGTGAACCGTATTCCATTGTCATTCCTCCGCCAAACGTCACCGGCGCACTGCACATGGGGCACGCGCTCAACCTTACCCTGCAGGACATTCTGTGCCGTTTTCACCGCCAGAAAGGGCGCAAGGTGCTGTGGGTGCCCGGTACCGACCACGCGGGCATAGCCACCCAGAACGTTGTGGAACGGCAGCTTGCCAGAGAAGGCAAGGGACGTCACGACCTGGGACGCGAAAAATTTATCGAACGCGTGTGGCAGTGGCGTGAAGAATACGGCAACCGCATTCTGAGCCAGATACGCAAGATGGGTGCCTCCGTGGACTGGACGCGTGAACGCTTCACCATGGATGAAGGGCTCTCGCGCGCTGTCAGACAGGTTTTTGTCAAACTGTACGAAGACGGCCTGATCTACAAAGGCAACTATATCATCAACTGGTGTCCGCGCTGCCATACCGCGCTGGCCGACGACGAAGTGGATCATTCCGCCGAAAAGGGTGCCCTGCACTATGTCAGGTATCCTCTGGAAGACGGTTCCGGTCATCTGACCATAGCCACCACCCGCCCGGAGACCATGCTTGCCGATACCGCCATTGCCGTGCATCCCGAGGATGAACGGTTCAGCCATCTTATCGGCAAATACGCCATACTGCCTCTGGTGGGCCGCAAGCTGATAATCATCGGCGATAAATATGTCGACCGTGAATTCGGGACAGGCTGCCTCAAGGTAACCCCCGCCCATGACCACAATGACTGGGAATTGGGCCGCAAGCACGGGCTTGAGGTGCTGAACATCCTTACCGACGACGGTGTGCTGAGCGAAGATGCCGGTCCCGACTTCGCCGGGCTGGACTGTGCCGCCGCGCGCAAGAAGATTCTTGTCATGCTGGAGGAAAAAGGCTTCCTCGACCGCATAGAGCCGCACGAACACAATGTGGGCCACTGCTACCGCTGCAAGACCGTGGTGGAACCGTATGTTTCCACCCAGTGGTTTGTGGCCATGACTAAACTGGCCCCCCGCGCCCGCGCCGCGGTGCCTGCCCAGACTCAGATTTATCCCGAAAACTGGGAAAAAACGTACTATAACTGGCTCGATAACATCCGCGACTGGTGCATATCCCGCCAGATATGGTGGGGGCACCGCATTCCCGCGTGGACCTGCGAAGACTGCGGCGAGCTTATTGTCGCCATGGATGCGCCGCAGGCCTGCAAATGCGGCAGCACCAGACTGACACAGGACGAAGACGTGCTGGATACGTGGTTCTCTTCGGCGCTGTGGCCTTTCAGCACGCTGGGCTGGCCTGACAGTACCGAAGAACTGAAGCAGTTTTATCCCACCTCCGTGCTGGTGACCGGTTTTGACATCCTGTTTTTCTGGGTGGCCCGCATGATGATGATGGGTCTGCAGTTCATGGACGAGATTCCGTTCCACCATGTGTACATCCACGCGCTGGTGCGCGACGAACACGGCAAGAAAATGTCCAAATCCACGGGCAACGTCATTGACCCCGTGGAAATGATAGACAAGTACGGCACAGACAGCCTGCGGTTCACCCTGACCGCGTTTGCCGCCATGGGGCGCGATATAAAACTGTCGGAAGCCCGCATCGAAGGCTACAGACATTTTATCAACAAAATCTGGAATGCCGCACGGTTTGCTTTGATGAACCTGCCGGAAGAACAGCCCGCGCCCTGCGACCTTGCCGCAGTGCAAGAGCTGCATCACCGCTGGATTCTGCACCGTCTTGAAGAAGTTAAAAGTTCTGTGGACAGCGCGTTTACCGGTTACCGGTTCAACGAGGCTGCGCAGACGCTGTACAAGTTCTTCTGGAACGAGCTGTGCGACTGGTACCTTGAGCTTTCCAAGCCGGACATGCAGGCCGGCGGTGAACGCCGTGCCCGTGCACAGTTTGTTCTGTGGACAGTGCTTAAGGAAGTGCTGGTGCTCATGCATCCTGTCATGCCTTTTGTCACTGCGGAAATCTGGAACGTGCTGCCCGGTGTGGCCGGTACCGACATTGCCTGCGCAAGCTACCCCGAGACCCGCCCCGCATGCGTTTCACCTGATGCGGAAAAGCGCATGGCGCTGGTGCAGGGGGTCATTTCCGCCATCCGCACCATCAAGGCGGAACTGAATATCGCGCCCACCACACGCCTGAACGCGCTGGTGCGCACGGTTTCTGATGCGGCGCTGGAAGAACTGGAAGCCAGCCGTGAGGTCATAAGCGTGCTTGCACGCCTTGAAGGGCTGACCATGGGCGCCGATGCTGCGGGCCCGAGAGCTTCGGCTTCCGCCGTGGTTGAAGGCAATGAAGTCATTGTTCCGCTTGCCGGACTGGTGGACTTTGAAGCCGAACTGGCGCGGCTGGACAAGGAGCTTGGCAAGGTGGGCAAGGAAAAGGAAAAGCTGGAGGCAAAGCTGGCCAATGAAAGCTTTGTGAGCCGCGCCCCTGCCGACATTGTTGCCAAGGAGCGTGCCCGCTCGCAGGAACTGGCCGAAACGCAGGAAAAGCTTGAAAGTCTGCGCAAGCGCCTTGCGGATGCCATGGATTAGCCCTAAAACAGGGCAGCTTATGTGATTATGCTGCGGGTGCGCCGCGCCGGTACCGCACCGCCTCGGCGCCCCGCTTTTTTTTACGGGCCGCGGCCCGCATGATGTGTCCGTTTCTGTGCTCCGCCGGAACGTTTTCTGCCGTCAGTCAATGGCGTCAGGCATGGTTCCGGCCCTGTGGTGCGGCTGCGCCGCAGGGCCGCCGGTCAGGTCGGACAGACCGTTCCGGACGCAAGCACCGCGCGGGGCATACGCCGCACAGAGCATTTTATAGACGCCGGAGCGCTCCGGCCCATACGGAGGAAGGATGAAAGTTTACCTGATCGGTGCCGGTCCCGGCGACCCCGGACTGCTGACCATCAAGGGCCGTGATATTTTGAAGCGCGCCGATGTCATTGTGTACGACTATCTGGCCAACGACGCTTTTCTGAATTACGCGGCCCCCGGCGCGGAAATCATCTATGTGGGCAAAAAAGGCGGCGACCATACCCTGTCTCAGGAAGGCATCAACAGGTTGATTGTTGAGAAGGCCAGAGAAGGCAAGGTGGTGGCGCGTCTCAAGGGCGGCGATCCCTATGTGTTCGGACGGGGTGGCGAAGAAGCGGAAGAACTGCTTGACGCCGGCGTGAACTTCGAGGTTGTGCCGGGAGTCACTTCGGCTGTGGCAGGCCCCGCATACGCCGGTATTCCGCTGACGCACCGCAGCTATTCCTCCTCCGTTTCATTCATAACCGGCCACGAAGATCCTTCTAAGCCCGAATCGGCTCATAACTGGAAGGCGCTGGCCTCCAGTGCCAGCACGCTGGTGTTCTTTATGGGCATGAAAAATCTGCCCGAAATTTCGCGCAAGCTCATTGAGGCCGGCATGGACCCCGATACGCCTGCGGCGCTTGTGCGCTGGGGTACCACATCGCGCCACCGCAGTCTGGCAGCCACCATTGCCACCCTGCCGGAAGAAGGCAAAAAAGCGGGATTTTCTTCTCCCAGCCTTATTGTTGTGGGGCATGTGGTCAAACTGCGCGACCGGCTGAACTGGTTTGAGCAGCTGCCGCTGCTGGGCAGGGGCATTGTGGTTACCCGCGCCCGCGAACAGGCCAGCGGACTGGCAGCCAGCCTGACGCAGCTGGGAGCGGAGGTCATTCAGTTTCCCACCATTCTCATCCGCCCGCTGGAAGATTATGCTCCCGTGCATGACGCCATTCGCAGGCTTGCCGAATATGACTGGCTTGTTTTCACTTCTGTGAACGGCGTGAAACATTTCTGGCAGCAAATGGGCCTGCTGGGGCTGGACAGCAGAGCGCTGGGCGGTGTGAAAGTGGCTGCCATCGGACCGGCAACGGCGGACGTGCTGCGTGAAAAAGGGATAGAGCCTGATTTTATTCCTGAAAAATATGTGGCCGAAGGCGTGGTCAAGGGAATGATAGAGCGCGGAATGGACGGCAGCAGGGTGCTGCTGCCCCGTGCGCGTGTGGCTCGCGAAGTGCTGCCGGAAGAGCTTGCCCGTGCCGGTGCGCGTGTGGATGTGCTGCCGGTATACGAAACCGTGCCGGGCGACGCCAACCGCAGTCACGTGCTTGAAATGCTGGAAGAGGGCCGCATTGACTGCATCACCTTCGGCAGTTCTTCCACTGTGGACAATTTCTTTTCACTGGTTGAACCGGAAGCCATGCGCCGGTACGAACATGTGCATATGGCCTGCATAGGACCGGTAACCCGTAAGACTCTGGAACGCTACGGTTTCACCTGTTCCATCCAGCCGGAAGATTATACCATTCCGGCACTGGTGGATGAACTGGTGCGTCAGCTTGGCGCGCAGTAGCGCATCGCTGCTCAGCTGTCTGGCGGGCCGGTTTTCCGGCCCGCTTTGTTTTAACAGCCTGCAACTGCGGCGCGGCTGCCTTTTTCTTGCGGCCCGGGCCGAAGCAATCTACCCTGTGCTGAACTGACAGGTAGCCCGCACCGGCTGGCGCCGGACTGCGGTCTGGTGCATCATGCTCCGTCATCTCTGCAGCGGAGATGCTTCGGTAAGCAATCAACACAGCGAGGACGTCATGAACCGTATAGGAACAGTGCGCGCGGTATGCATCAGTGAACGCAAGGGAGAACGCAAGCAGGTGGTCGATGCCATCGAGCTGCGCGAAGATTACGGTGTTGCGGGTGATGCCCACGGCGGTTCGGGAAGGCAGGTGAGCCTGCTTGCGGTGGAAAGCGTGGATAAAATGCGTTCGCGCATGCCCTCGCTGGCTGCAGGTGATTTTGCCGAAAATATTCTGGTGGAAGGTATCGCGCTCACCCGTCTGTTGCCGGGGGGCAGGCTGCGCATCGGTTCCGGTGTTGAGCTGGAAATCACGCAGATAGGCAAAAAATGTCATAACAAGTGCAATATTCATAAAACCGTCGGGTTCTGCATCATGCCTACAGAAGGTGTGTTCGGCCGCGTGTTGTGCGGAGGCACTGTGAAAGACGGTGATCCCGTGCATGTGTTGTGATACGAGATGATGTTGTTACGGCTGCCCGTCATGTGCGGCGTGCAGTGTCTTTGATTATAGCAGGACAGGAGGCATTATGCCGCTGCAACTGGCGGTGCTGGCATCGGGCAACGGGTCAAACCTGCAGGCCGTGCTGGACCGCGCTGCACAGGGTGTGCTGGATGTAGAGGTGCGCCTTGTGGCGTCCAACAAGGAAGACGCCTGCGCCCTTGATCGGGCGCGGCGTGCAGGCATTCCCGTGTGGGCGCGCAATCACGGCAGTTTTGCCGGCAGAGAGGAATTTGACGCGGCGCTGGTGGACGCCATACGGGCCAGCGGGGCCGACACCATCATGCTGGCGGGATACATGCGTCTGCTTACACCGTATTTTCTCAATGCCTTTCCGGGCAGGGTGCTCAATGTGCATCCGGCCCTGCTGCCCAGCTTTCCCGGAGTAAGGGGAGTAGCCGACGCCGTGGAGTACGGTGTGCGTGTGGCAGGGTGCACAGTGCATTTTGTTGATGAAATAATGGACCACGGACCGGTGATCATTCAGGCGGCTGTTCCCGTGTCTGCCTGCGATTCCCGCGATGACGTGCTGCAGCGGGTGCATGCGGCAGAGCACCGCATTTATCCTCAGGCATTGCAGTGGCTGGCCGAAGGCCGGCTGTCGCTGCAGGGCCGGGTGGTGCATCTGGCACCGTCACGGCGTCCTGCGGCCGGTGCAGCGGCGGATATGCTGGTTTCGCCCGCGCTGGAACAAGGTTTTTAACTCTTCCGGGCAGAGTGGCTGCCGCGGTGTGCCGTGGCGGCATGTGCACCCGTGCGGCCCCTGCGGCCGAGGTCCGGTGCCGTTTGCAGCGGTGCATGGTATAAAGAAGGCGGACAATGGATATATCTTCCGTGAATCTGAATCTGCTTGTGGCGCTTAAGGCGCTGCTGGACGAAGGCAATGTGACCCGCGCGGCGGAACGGCTGCATATCACACAGTCCGGCATGAGCAAAAATCTTGCGCAGCTGCGTGAACTGTTTGACGATCCGCTGCTTGTGCGCTCCGGCAATGCGCTGGTGCTTACCGAGCGTGCCCGCGAGCTGGAAGGGCCGCTTGAGATGGTGCTGGGCAATGTACATGCTCTTTTCGAGGCACAGCGGTTTGACCCTGCAACCTGCCGCCGTTCGTTTACTCTGGCGGTGACGGACTATGTGGCGCAATACATTCTGCCGGATGCGCTGGGGGCCATTCTTGCCGCCGCGCCGGGCATCGACATTCAGGCCATCGGGTGGGAGCCTGACAGCATGCGTGCACTTGCCGAAGGCAAAATCGATATGGCCACATGCCTGACAGAAGGCGTGCCTGCCTCTGTGGAGCAGTTGCGTGTGGGGGAAGACCGCTTTGCCTGTCTTATGCGCGCGGGGCACCCTCTGGCAGCTGCAGGAGCCATGAGACTTGACAGATATGTGCAGGCGGACCATGCGGTTATCACCATAGGCGGCGACAAGGTGCGCATAATCGACAGGGTGCTGGGCAAGCTGGGGCATTCCCGCAACATCAGGCTGCGGGTGCCGTTTTATGCCTCTGCCGTGGAAATAGTTTCGCGGACGGATCTGCTGCTTACCCTGCCGGCGCATGTGGCGCGCAATGTCATTCAGGCGCGCAACCCCAGTGAACCGGCCCTTGCCTGGGCTCCGCTGCCGTTTGCCGTGGATTCGTTCGAATATTCCATCATATGGCACGCCCGTTTTCATGGCGATCCCGGACACCGCTGGGTGCGCGAGATGCTTTTTGCGCAGATGCAGTCCTCACTTTTTGCACATTGATATGCGGCGGGATACCGCCGCGCAGTATTCAGGAGCTAGTATGACAGAGTCGGTGCTGACCCTGCTGACCATCTGTTTTTTTGCCCGCATGACTCCGGGACCGGACATGCTGCTGATCATCCGTCATGCCACGGCCGCCCCGCGGGGCGGAGCGCCGCGTGCTGCCTATGCCTGCGTTCTGGGTGTTTGCGCCGGGCTCAGCGTGCACGTTGCGCTTTCTGTGCTGGGGCTTGCACTGGTGCTTAAGACGTATCCTCTTGTGTTCCGCGGTATCCAGATAGCCGGAGCTTTGTACCTTTTGTATATAGCGGCACGGTGTCTGGCTGCCGCCCGCGGAGGCGGCGGTTCGCTGTTCGCCGCGCGCAGCACGGCACCTCAGGCCGGCATGGCACAGGGATTCCGTGACGGGCTGTTCTGCAACCTGCTCAACCCCAAAGTCACGTTGTTTGTGCTCAGCGTGTTCACCCAGTTTGTTTCGCCGGAATCAGCCATGGGTGACAAGGCCCTGTATGGCGGTGTCATTGTGGCGGAAGCTCTGGTCGGATGGGCGCTTTTTGTCCGTTTTCTGGATACGCCTTTCGTACGGCGGGTCTACGACGGCAGGCAGGGCGCGCTGAATCTGGTAACAGGCCTGCTGCTGGGTGGACTCGGCTCCGTGATGCTGCTGGGGCGCGACTGAACCCCGTTTAGGTGAAGCTGTCCTGCGTGCGCACGGCGGCCGGTCCGTTTACAGGAATGCGGATGGTGAAGGTGGTTCCTTCTCCTTCCTGCGAATCCACCGTCAGGGTGCCGCCATGGTTTTTGGTAATGATGAAATATGAGACCGAAAGCCCCAGTCCGGTGCCCTGACCCGCCTGCTTGGTGGTAAAGAACGGCTCGAATATGCGCCTCCGGGTGGCGGCGGACATGCCGGTGCCGTTGTCTTCTATTTCGATGACTGCCCAGTCGTCTTCTCTGCGTGTGCGCAGGTGTATGGTGGGCCTGTACTCTTCCGCGCCCGTTTCTTTCAGTGCCGCTCCCTGCGTGGCCACGGACTGGGCGGCATTGCGCAGCAGGTTGAGCACCACCTGCTCCAGCTCAATGGGGTGACAGATGATGTCTCCCACATCGTCCGCAAACTCGCGGACGATGTGCACCTGCCTGAAGTCGTATTTTTTTTTCAGATCATAGTCGCTGGAAGCCAGCTGTACCGTGCGGTCCAGCGCCGCATGCAGATTGGCTGTGGTGGGGCTGGCATCGCTGCGGCGTGAAAATGTAAGCATATTTGATACTATGTTGGCGGCACGCTGGCCGGATTCCTGTATGCCCTGCAGAAAATCGGGAATTTTTCTTTCGTGCATATAGGCCTGAACGGCCTGCATGGAGCACCCCGCCTTCTGTGCGGCAGCGATATTTGCGGGCAGCGTGTCGGTGATGCGCCTGCGGATATTCTGGGTTCCCTGCAGTATGGCACCCAGCGGGTTGTTGATCTCGTGGGCCATACCCGCTGCAAGCCCGCCCACAGACATCATTTTTTCAGTCTGAATCATCATTTCTTCCAGCTGGATGCGCTGCGTCACATCGTCTATGCGCAGTACGCCGCCTTCGGATTCGCCGGGCAGCGGGGCCAGCTGCACTTCTTCATGCACGGTGCTGCCGTCGGCGTCTTTGCCTGTCAGGTGCAGCTCAAGGGGGGTGCGGGTGTGCAGGGCATGGTGCAGCTGCGGCAGAAACGGTGAAATCTGCGGGGCAATGGCTTCGATGGGCAGCAGGGTTTTGCCGGCGGGTGCGTTGTGCTGCATGCGTTCTGCCGCGCGCCTGTTCATGTGGGTGACATGCCCCTGTGTATCCAGAGCCACAACAACGGAAGGCATGGCGTCTATGATGTTCTGGACAAAAAGGTGCGCCCGGGTGAGATCCGCCTCGCGTTCCTCCAGCGCTGCGGACATGTTGTCAAATTCAAGGCGCATTTCCTGAAATTCATCATAGGTTTCCGGGCTGCCGGATCTGCCCGGCCATGCTCCCACAGAAATGTCCTTGATGGTTCTGGTGAATTCTCTGAGCGGGCGCGCAAGCCCGCGCTGCAGCTCGTACAGCAGCGATGCGGCGAGAACTGTATACAGCGCGGCAAACACCGCCACAAAGGCCAGTATGTCGCGCGCGGTGCCCGTGATCACATTCATGGTGGGCATTATGTGCAGAATGACCCACCCTGTGGAAGCGATGCGCATGGCCGAAACCTGCAACAGGCGGCCTTCGGATTCCGTCTTGCCGAAGAATGATCCCGTGTCGCGGGTGGCATGAAAGACCGGCTGCAGACCTATGTTGGCAAAACGCCGCACCATGGCCCAGTCGGGGTGCACCATGGTGTTGCCCCATGCATCTGTCAGTACCAGCAGACTTGATTCTTTGGGAAACAGCTCTGCAAGATGCTTCTGCACGGCCCGCAGGTGCAGCTCGGCCACCAGCATGGAGCCGTCCTGCTGCTTTACGCCCAGATACACCCCCATGTCTCCGGCATCGGTCATGCCCTGCGGCTGGCTGATGACTCCGCCGGCCACAGCAACCGGCAGCAGAGGGACAGCCAGTTCCTGCCCCGGCAGTGCCGGGGGCACACTGGTGGTTATTTTGCGGTTGCCGTCCACCAGCATGACTCTGGTGAACTGCGGGTACAGCCTTTTCAGCATGGTCATGGTGTGCGGCAGTGTGCCGTCGGGTTCGTCCATGGTGTTTTGCAGCGCGGCGTAGGCACCCTGCATATATTCATTGATGTAGTTGGCGATGATTCCGGCGTTGTAGCGGCTGCGCGCTTCGAATTCGCTGATGCGGCTCTGGTAGGAGAATGCGGCCAGAAAAAGCGCGCAGAGCATTCCCAGCACGCACATCCAGCGGATAAGCTTGACAGACATGGTCCGCGAAAGCGAAGGCAGCTGGGTGGTTTTCATCGTACCGGCTCGAATGCGCCGTTGCGCACTGTGGAAATGAAGAACGGCATGTGTGCGTCTCCGTATGCATCCAGCGTGATGGGGCCGCACAGACCATCCAGTTGTCTGATACTTTTCAGGGCTTCACGCAGGCCCGCCGTCCGTCCCTGTGTTTTTTCCAGCCCGCGCTGCAGCAACCGCACGGCGGTATAGGCAAACAGGCCCGGAAAGCTCGGTTCCCAGCCGAACCGCTCGCTGAACCGGCTGATGAAGTTGCGGTGGGCGGGCAGTTCGGCCAGTGTGGGATAAGGATGGCAGAAGAACGTGTCTTCCACTGCGGTACCGCCCTGTGCTATCAGCGCGGGAGTCAGTGCCCATGTGGAGGAGAATTTCGGGCCCGAGAATCCGTTCTGGGCCATCTGGGCCAGCACAAACGCGGTGTCACGCGCAGAAGCCGCCACAAATACGGCCTGCGCGCCGGAATCAGCGGCCGAGGCGGCGGCATCCAGCAGCGAAGAAGGAACGGACGAGGAAAACGGAATGATGTTGACTACCGTGCCTCCCGCCGAGGTGAAGCCTCTGGCCGCAGCGTTGATAAACGTCCGTGAAAAATCTTCATTCACCGTGTCCAGCAGGGCCACGGCCGTCTGCACCCCGCGGGAGGCGGCAAACAGGCCCAGATCACGGGCTGTGGCGTCGTTGTCTGCAATGACACGGAAAAAATTGTCATCCATGCCGGTAAGCTGATACGTGGAGACCGTGGGCGAGACATAGACCACAGACCTGTGTACGGCCATCACGGCCAGCTGCTGGCTGCTGGTCATGTGCCCTATGACGGCGGCCACCCGCTGTCCGGCAAGATGGCTGTCGGCCTCCACCGCGTCTTTTTGCGTGTAACCGTCATGTGCGGTGACAAGGCGCAGCCGCCGCCCGTCAATACCGCCTGCGGCGTTGATGTCTTCGATGGCCAGCTGCGCGGCGTTACGGCCTTCCACGCCGAGGTCGGAGAATTTTCCTTCCAGCGGGCCGGAAAAGCCCACCAGAATGTCACCGGGAGGCGTTGCCAGATACAGGGCTGCCGCCATCAGCAGGCATGCTGCCCCCAGTGTGAGCGCAAACAATGTTCGGCCGCGAGGATATGGCATACTTTTTCCCCCTGTGCTCCGGCACCGGCCGGATGGCTGTGGCTGTATACTTATAGTATCACTTTGATGCACCGCTTTTGCAACCCCTTATAACCGGACAGCCGGAGGGTATATGAGCGATTTTGTACTGGCGCCTGCGGACGCCGACAAAGAATTTCTGCTGCGGACAGCCCGTGGCGCCGTTGCGGACGGACTTGCAGGACGCGAGGCGCATCCCGCAGCTCCCCCGCCGGAATGTTCGGCCGTGCCGCAGATGGAACTGGGGGCTTTTGTCACACTGGAACTGGACGGCGTGCTGCGCGGCTGTATCGGGCAGCTTACGGGCAGCGGTCCGCTGTACGTCACGGTGGCACGCATGGCGCAGGCTGCGGCCTTCGGCGACAGCCGCTTTGCACCGCTCACCGCGGCAGAGGCCGGTCGTGTGACATATTGCGTGTCTGTAATGGGACCGGTGACGCCGTGTCCTGACCCCGCGCTTATAGAAACGGGCAGACACGGGCTGGTTGTCCGCCGGGGGGCGCATGCGGGGCTGCTGCTGCCGCAGGTGGCCGCAGAGCACGGCTGGAACCGCGAAACATTTCTGGAGCATACCTGCCGCAAGGCGGGGCTTGCCCCTGATGCGTGGCGCAGTGCCGGCACACAGATTTTCTGGTTCGAGGCCGTCATCATCCGCTGACGTCTTTGCTGCAGAAGCGCAGGCACTTCAGCAGGGACCTGCGCATCATGTTTTTTTACGGAGCAGACTTATATGTCCAGTGTTCTTCCTGTCTCTCCCGCCGAGGAGAGAAGCGCGGTGGATAACCGCCGCATGCTTGTTTTTCTTGTGGTTCTTGCATTGTGCTCCGCATTTGCCTTTCAGGGCTGGCGTACCCTTTTGAACAACTATGCTGTTGAAACCGCAGGGCTTTCTGGTCTGCAGATGGGGATTGTACAGTCTCTGCGCGAGGTTCCCGGCTTTATGGCGCTGGGGGTGGTTTTTCTGCTTTTGCTGGCGCGCGAACACCGCCTTGCGGCGGTTTCGGTGTGCATCATGGGGGGCGGCGTCATGCTGGCGGGGCAGTTTCCCACATTCGGGGGAGTTGCGGCCACCACCATGTTGATGTCCTTCGGGTTTCATTATTACGAAACCCTTAATCAGTCTCTGACCCTGCAGTATTTCGGCAAAAAAGAAGCCCCTGTCATCATGGGGCGCATACGCGGGTTCACTGCCGGAGCAAACCTGGCTGTGGGCGGCACCATCGCGCTGCTTTCTCTGTGGCTGCCCTACAGCGCCATTTTTGTGGTGGTGGGCGGTGTGGCAGTGTGCGGAGGGGTGTGGGCGCTGCGGCAGAATCCGGCCAGCCCCACGGCGCCCAGACAGAACAAAGGGATCGTTCTGCGCGGCCGGTACTGGCTTTTTTACCTGCTTACCTTTCTGAGCGGGGCGCGCAGGCAGATTTTTGTCGCGTTTGCCGTATTTCTGCTGGTTGACCGTTTCGGTTTCGGTATCGGCGAAATCACGGCGCTGTTTATTGTGAACAACGTGGTCAACTGGTTTCTCAGCCCTGCCATAGGGCGGGCAGTGAACCGGTACGGCGAGCGCGCTGTACTGACTCTGGAATATGCCGCGTTGCTTTTTGTTTTTCTGGGATATGGCGTGGCGTGGAGCAAGTGGCAGGTGGCCGCACTGTATGTGATAGACCACATATTCTATAATTTTGCGCTGGCCATCAGAAGCTATTTTCAGAAAGTGGCCGATCCGGCGGATATCGCGCCCAGCATGGCGGCCAGCTTTACCATCAACCATATAGGTGCGGTCATTCTGCCCGCGCTGGGCGGTTATCTGTGGATGGTCGATTACCGCATACCGTTTCTGGGGGCTGCCGGACTGGCGTTGTGCTCGCTTGTTTTTGTTCAGCTTATTCCGCACAGTATGCGCAAGGCCGGTGTAGCTGCCTGACGGGGCGGCGTCATGCGGCCGGTTTGCAGGCCGGGGGATTCTTGTCTCGAAACCGGCATGGGGCTATTGTTATGCTGCGGTGCGGTTTAATCACAAGGAGTGTGCGATGAACCATATGCGTACTGTCCCGTTGTACCTGCGGGCCGCCTGTATTGCGGTGGCCTGTGTGGCTTTTGCGCTGCTGTTGCACCATGGTGCGGCAGCTGCCCCGCCCGCCACGGGCAAGACCCTGCCGGATAAACCCGCCGCACTGCCGGACAGAAGCGTGCCCGTGGCCGTGGAGCATGACGGTGTGGATACCGCCGGTACCAGACTGGCTTTTGAACTGAAGGAGCTGTTCAACGGTTCGGGCCTGTTCACCCTGACGGACAAGGATGTGCCCAAGTACCGTGTGCTCATTTCATCGGTGGCGGAGTTTCCTTCCCGCCCTGAAGTCGGATCGGTATATTCCGTCATCTGGGTATATTCAGAAAGTGAAGAAACCCTGCGGCACTATCTTGCCCGTGATGTGGGAGTGGTGACACAGGATACGGCGAAAGCGCTGGCACTGAAGCTTGCCGAGCGCACAGACGGTATCGGCGTGAAGTATTCATATCTGTTCGACCGCTGATGCGGAGGTGACGCATGGACAAGCATCTGCTGGTGGCGGTGAGCGAACACAGGGAATCTTCGGCCGGAGTGCGTTTTGCCTGCAGTCTGTTTAATGGTTCCGCCGGAGTGCGCATGACGCTGCTGCATGTGCTGGGTACGGCAGGACAGGATGCTGCAGCGGCTGCCGCCATGCAGCGCAGAGCTGCAGACATGCTGCACGGTGTGCGTCAATGGGCGGAAGGACAGGGCGTTTTGCCTGCAGATATTGAAACGCTGGTGCTGCCGCGCCGGTACGGCGTGCTGCGCGACATTGTGGATACCGCCCGCAAAGGACTGTACGATGCCGTGGTGGTGGGGGGGCGTTATCTGAGCAGACTGGAACAGATGTATGAAGACAGTGTGAGCCGCGGTCTGCTGTGGGAGTCCGTTGATTTTCCCGTATGGATATGCCACCAGCCGGACGCTTCAAGACGTAACGTGCTGCTGTGTCTGGACGGCGAAGAGCCTTCTTACCGCATTGCGGACCATGCGGGGTTCATGCTGCGCGACTGTGCGGGGCATGCGTTCACTCTGCTGCATTTCAACCGTGCCCGGACTGCTGCGGAAGAAGTGCTGGAACGCGGCCGCATGCTGCTGGAAGAAAACGGTGTGGGCAAAGACCGCATTGAAACGCTGGTCATGGAAAGCTCCGATCATGTGGAGAGCATTTTGAATGTGGCGGACCGGGGGCACTATGCCGTTGTGGCGGCGGGCCGTAACAAACGTCAGCCGGATTCTTTTTTCAACAGGCTGTTCACGCGTTCCGTCACCATGCGGCTGCGTGATAACACCCAGCGGTTTGCCCTGTGGGTGAGCCAGTAGGGGACAGCGTGGACAATAACGGATATCTGACGCACTGCGGGCGGCCTGATACTGAACGGGAACGTCCCGGCGTGCTGCTGGACACCTCGCCCGTGGGGGCTTTTCTGGTGTCGTGTGACGGAGCACTGCTGGAGTGCAACCGGACCTTTGCATCACAGGCCGGGCTGGGTGCCCGGCAGGCTGCAGGACACACGCTGCGCTCTCTGCTGGGCGATGCCGACTGGCCGGTGCACGCAGCCGCGCTTAAACGGTGTGCCGAACATGCCGAGCCCGTGCGTTATGAAGTGCTGCTGCCGCAGGGCTGGAGGGCGTTCGCCCTGTATCCTGTGGCTGCCGCGCTGGGACGCGTGGCCTGTGTGGCCGGATATGCGCTTGATCTGTCAGGTCCGTCTGGGCGCCGTCCGTCCGGCTTTGCACCGGATTCTGCCTTGCATCCCGAGGAGTGTGCAGGGAGCGGTCAGGATGATGAACAGCCCCCTGAACCGGCTCGTGAACTGGCGGCTGCTCCGGCCGGTGTTTTGTCCGGCGGCGCAGTGCGCCGGGCTGATGCTGCCGGACAGCCGGTACATGCGGTGCAGAACTCCGGCGGTGCTGCGGTGGGGTATATTTCGCCCTCGGGGCGGCTGCTGCAGCTCAGCGCTGCCCTGTGCACCATGCTGGGCGGCTCGCACGACCAGTTACGCGGCAGCGATTTTGCGCTGTTGTTTAATGAGAATGACCGCCCCGCAGTGCGCGAGCGTCTGCGGGCCGGGGTGGGTTCCGGCGTGGAAGGAGTGGCTTTCGAGGCGCGTCTGAACGCTCTGCAGGATGAGGACAAATGGTGCCGGGTGCATTGTCTTGGCGTATGTGCCGCAGAAGACAAGCCCCTGTTCGGCATTGTGGTGGCGGAGGATGTTTCGCACATCCGCAGACTGCGGGCCGAAGCAGTGCGTGCCGGACAGCTTGCTTCGCTGGGCGAACTGGCTGCGGGTGTTGCTCATGAAATCAATAACCCCGTGAACGGCATCATCAATTACGCCCAGCTGCTGCTTGATGCAGCGGAATCGCGCAAGGCACAGGCCGAAGCGGGGATAGCCAGAAAAATTATCAAGGAAGGCAGCAGAATAGCAGATATCGCTCATAATCTGCTGTTTTTTGCCCGGGACAGGCGTCAGGAGATGGCCCTGCTGCGTCCCGAAGCCGTGCTGCTTGAGTCGCTGGACCTTACCCGTGCCATGATCAGCCGTGACGGCATAACCCTGCAGATTGCCGTAGAGCCTGATCTGCCCATGGTGCGGGGACGCAGCCGTGAATTGCAGCAGGTTTTTCTGAATGTCATCAGCAATGCGCGTTATGCACTTAACAGGCGCTTTGCAACGCCGTGTCCGGAAAAGCACCTTGCCATATCGCTGCGCAGCCGCCGCGGGGGCGAAGGCATGGTGGTGGCGGAATTTGTCGATCAGGGCGGAGGAATTCCCGGGCATCTGCGTGCCAGAGTGCTGGAGCCTTTTTTTTCCACCAAGCCGGAGCGTGAAGGCACCGGGCTTGGGCTGTCCATCAGCCAGAGTATTATCAGAGCACATGGCGGCCTGCTGGAACTGTACAGCGACGGGCACACGTATACGCGGGTGCAGATCAGCCTGCCCACCCCCACAGGAGCGCAATAATGGCCTTTATTCTGGTGGTTGATGATGAAGAATCCATCTGTTTCACGTTCCGCCTGTTTCTGGAACAGGCGGGATATGACGTGCAGACGGCCTCGTCCTGCGCGGGGGCGCTGACGGTTATTGACGGGCAGACACCCGACCTGATTTTTGCCGACATCATGCTGGGCGGACCCAGCGGCATAGACCTGCTGCGCGAAGTGCGCCACCGCGGGCTGACAATGCCCTTTATTCTCATAACCGGTGAACCCAGCATGGAAACCGCGGTGGAGGCTCTGGCTCTGGGGGCGGACGAGTATCTGTACAAACCGGTGGATAAAGACAAGCTGCTGCTGGCTGCGGAGCGCTGGCTGCGCTACAAGTACGTGGTGGATCAGAAACAGCGGCTGGAACGGGAAAAAGACGAACTGCGCAGACATCTGGAAACGGTGTTCAATGCCGTGCCGGATGCCATTGTGACAGTCTCTTCGGGCTTTACGGTGCTCAGTGTCAATGAAGCCTGCCGGAACATACTGGGCATGGATACGGCAGCCGCAGGCGGACAGCCGTGTGACAAGGCGCTGGGAAGCGCTGCGGCGGAATGCATGCCGCTGCTGCGGGAGGCCGTGCGCGCGGGGCACATTGTACAGCGCGGCGGTGTGGCTGTTCAGCATGACCGTGGCGAGATAATTGTTGATATAAGTGCCGTGCCGCTGGCCTGTGCAGCGGCCGCTACTGAGCACCCCCCCGGGACCGATGCTGCCGGCGGAGTCATGCTTATAGTGCGTGATGTCACCAGACTGACCGGTCTTGAGCGTGCTCTGGCGGCGCAGCATATCCGGCGCAGCATGATCGGGCGCAGCAGCGTGATGCGCGGGGTCTTCCGTCTGGTGGAAAGTCTGGCCGACACGGACACCACCGTGCTTGTCACCGGTGAAAGCGGAACAGGTAAGGAACTGGTGGCCGATGCGCTGCACCATTCCGGTGCGCGGGCGCAGGGACCGTTTGTCAAAGTCAACTGTTCGGCTTTATCCGAAACGCTGCTTGAAAGTGAACTGTTCGGCCACGTGCGCGGGGCGTTCACCGGTGCCACAAAGGACAGAACCGGCCGCATACAGATGGCTCACGGAGGAACTCTTTTTCTGGATGAAATAGGGGATATTTCGCCCTCGGTGCAGCTTAAACTGCTTCGGGTGCTGCAGGAAAAAGAAATTGAGAGGGTGGGTGAAGGGCGCCCCGTGAAAGTGGACGTACGCGTGGTGGCCGCAACCAATAAAAGCCTGCGTGCACTTGTGGCCCGCGGCAAGTTCCGCGAAGATTTGTATTACCGGCTGAAAGTGGTCGAGGTGCACCTGCCCGCACTGCGCGAACGGCGCGAAGACATTCCGCTGCTGGCAGAACATTTTATTGAGGAATTCAACGAGCATTTTCACCGGCGTGTGAGCGGGCTGGACAGCAGCGCGCAACAGCTGCTGGTGCAGTATGACTGGCCGGGCAATGTCCGTGAACTGCGGCACGCGGTGGAACATGCGTTCATCATGGCCGGCGGCAATGTCATTCCCGCTGCGGCATTGCCTGCAGAGCTCATGCAAAGCGGCCGTTTTTCGGCACAGAGCGCCGGTACGGGCGCCTTGCGTCATGATGCTCCCGATGCCGCCGCGCAGGGGGCGGAGTGGAAACAGCGTCTTTCGGCAGCGCTTAAGGAAACAGGCGGCAACAAAGCCAAGGCCGCCCGTCTGCTGGGTATTTCGCGCCAGACCATGTACCGCAGACTGCGCGAACTGGGTATGTGATTCCGCAGGGCGCCTGCGGCTGCAGCCGGTGGCCGGTTGCACGGCCTGCCGGAGCTGGCAAGTCGGGCAGCGGGCCTGTCAGATCTGGTAAGTCCGGCAGCTCCGCTGCTGTGGTGAGTACTGGTTTTCAGTTATGGCTGTTTTCCGGCGGCAGATGATATTCTGCCGCCGTTTTCCTGTGCTGGTCCGGCAGACGGAAGGCTGACGGGCCGTATCCGTACGGCATCCGGCTGTTTTTTCCGGTGCTGCCGCGGCGGATATGGTGTCATCGGCCGTGTTTTCGGTCGTGTTTTCGCCGGTGTTTTGCCTGAGAAGCCGGTTGCCGCGGTGGTGCATGCCTGAGGTCTGTGCCGCTTTTTTTTTTGTGCTGTTTGCGGAACGGGGAGGCCGGCTGCCGTTATCACATTGATTTTATAGTTGGTTGTGTAACCAAAAAAATACTGGCTGCAAAAGTAAGTACTTGTATGGGGTGAGTAATCAGTCATTCAGGTAAAATATGTAAAAACAGAAGCTTGTCGGAGTATGTTATTTTTTTCACATTGTGCTTGACTGATTTTTCGGGCGGTCGTATAAGGAAGTCAACGTGATTGAGCGCTCAGTTTGAAAGGTGTTCAGTCAGACTTCGCAGAATCAAAGTGAGGATATGCTCATGCGTACAAGAAGAAGAATGAACAGAGACGACCGTCAGCAGATTTACCGTTGGGTTACCCGTGCTGTCATGGGATGTCTTATTCTCGCACTGGCAGCCGGATGTTTCTCTTCCCGTTCTGACAACAGCAAGCTGGTTCACGGCATGCCTGTAGCTGCCATGTCGGCTTTGCAGTCTCCTCAGACAAATTTCTAGCAGTTTAGCCATTGCCGGCCATGGGTTTTTGTACCCGCCAGCCCGCCCGATGTTATCGGGCGGGCTTTTCTTATGCGGGTAAAAAAAGGGGTACGGGCGGGTGATATCTGTACGCGGCACAGTGCATGCCTGCGGCGGGTGCGGCGCACGTGCACGCAGGGGTCAGATGTCCGTGCTCAGGGTGGAAAGGTCGCCGGTGGACTGTCCGGTACTTTCGGCGCGCAGCAGGCGTCGCATGATCTTGCCGTTTTTATTTTTCGGCAGGGCGCTGCGGAATTCAACCTCGCGGATGACGGCCACGGGGCCGAGTTCGCGCCGGGCGTGTTCTATGAGGTCCTGATCGGTTTCTCCGGTCATCATCATGGTGGCCACGGGGGGTTGGTCGTCATGCAGCACCACAAATGCTTTGGCCACTTCTCCGCGTATTTCGTCAGGCACGCCCACTACGGCGCATTCTGCCACGGCAGGGTGCGAAGCCAGTGCGGCTTCCAGTTCGGCGGTACCTATGCGGTGCCCCGCTATAAGCATCACATCATCGGCACGTCCTTGTATCCACAGGTAGCCGTCTTCGTCTTTGCGGGCCACGTCGCCGGAAAAATACCAGCCGGGAAAGCGCTCCCAGTACAGCCTGCGATAGGCTTCCGGATCGTTGAAGATGGTGGTCAGCATGGCGGGCCACGGTTTTTTGATGACCAGATATCCGCCTTGTCCGTGCGGTACCGGAGCACCGCTTTCGTCCACCACGTCCACTTCCACCCCCGGCAGCGGGCGTGTGACGGAACCGGGCTTGAGCAGCGATACCGGCAGCGGGGAAATCATGAACATACCCGTTTCTGTCTGCCACCATGTGTCGAGCACGGGGCAGCGGCTGCGGCCGATATGCTTGTGAAACCACGTCCACGCTTCGGGGCTTATGGGTTCGCCCACGGTGCCCAGCAGCCGCAGGGTGCCCAGCGTGTGGCGGTCGGGGTTCTGCCGCCCGAAGCGCATCAGCATGCGTATGAGCGTGGGCACCGTGTACAGCACCGTGACACCCCAGCGCTGTACGACGGACCAGGCCCTGCCGGCTTCGGGGTACAGCGGATGTCCCTCGTAAAGCAGCGTTGTGGTGCCCGCCATGAGCGGCCCGTATACCACGTAGCTGTGTCCGGTGATCCACGCGGGATCGGCCGTGCACCAGAAAATGTCAGTGGGTTTAAGGTCGAACACCCAGTCCAGAGTGCGGTTGACGCCTACCATGTACCCGCCGTGAGCATGTACAATGCCTTTGGGAGCGCCCGTGGTGCCCGATGTGTACAGGATGAACAGCGGGTGAGCGGCATCCAGTGATTCGGTGAATGCTTCATCGGGCTGGTCGCGCACAAAATCGTGGTACCAGACGTCTCTGTCGTCTTTCATGGCGGTTTCCACCAGCACGCGGTGCACCACCACAACTTTTTTCAGCACGGCAGCCGCCGCGCCGGAACATTTGGCCACCGCGGCATCCACGGTGCCTTTCAGCGTTATCACCCTGCCGTTGCGGTAGAACCCGTCTGCGGTGATTATGGCAGCAGGTGTGGCGTCATTAATGCGGTCGCGTAGGCTGCGTGCGGAAAATCCCCCGAAAACAACGGAATGTACCGCGCCGATTTTTGCCGCAGCCAGCATGGCTATGACGGTTTCCGGCAAAGGCGGCATGTGGATGAGCACCCGGTCGCCTTTACCTATGCCCGCGGCCCGCAACGCATTGGCGGCTTTATTCACTTCGCGGTACAGTTCGTAATAGGTAAGCTTGCGTGTGTCTCCGGGTTCGCCTTCCCATATGAGCGCCAGTTTATTTTTGTTTGCGGTTTCTATGTGCCTGTCCAGCGCATTGTAGACAATGTTGCAGCGGGCACCGGCAAACCAGCGGTAGAAGGGAGCTGCGGAATCATCCAGCACGGTATCCCATTTGCGGAACCACGAAAGTTCTTCCGCCGCTTCTTCCCAGAATCCCAGCCAGTCGCTTTCCGCGCGGGCGCGGGCGATGGCCACATCCTGCGGGTTCATGTTCGCCTCTGCCACGATGCGCGGCATGGGCCGGAACACACGTTCTTCGCACAGCAGGGTGTCCAGAGTTCCTGAACCTTCAGGGGCGGTGCATAGCGGTTGTTTGGCGGACATGGTTACAATCCCAGAACCTGTTTGAGTTCGCCGATGCGCCGGCGGCTGATGGGCAGTTCGATCCGTGTGCGGCCTGCGGTGCGCAGCATAAAGCTGGAACCGGGCAGCGAAGCGATTTCCGTGACCATATTCAGATTGACCAGATACTTGCGGTGCACTCTGAAAAAACGGTGCGGTTTGAGTTTGCCTTCAAGAATTTTAAGCCGGTACGAGGTCAGATACTTCTGCTCGGCCGTGTGTACATAGGTATAGTCTTCGTAGGCTTCCACAAAAACTATTTCGTCATAGGGCAGCAGCAGGGTTTTGCCTTCGTAAGTGATGGCCAGTTTTTCTATTTCTACAGGGCGGTAGGTGCTGTTGTAGTCCCATGCCTGTTTCAGCGCATCCAGAAAGCCGTCCTGTTCGTCGTCAGCCAGCGGTACCTGAACTGTTGCATCGTCTTCTGCCGTGGTATCGGTCTGAAGGCCGTGTCCCGCTGTACCGGCGGGTGCGGGCGCGGCTTTTTCGTTCCAGCGGGTTTCCGGGTCGGGCGCCAGCTTGAAGTGGCTGCAGAACTGCCGCAGCCGGGCAATTGTTCTGGAAAAACGCTGCGCCGTACATGGCCAGATGAGGTAGTCGGTGGCATCCAGCTCGAATCCGGCAAAGGCATGGGTTTCGTCGGAAGCAATGAACACCAGTGCCGGACGGTGCCTGCGGCCCATAAGTCGCTGGGCGAATTCCAGCCCCTGCTCCGGCTGCTGCAGGTCTACCCCGCAGAACACCGCACCGTAATGGATGGCGTTCAGCAGTTCCTGCGCCTCGTTTGCACATACCGCTTCGCCCACCACGCGCAGAAAGGGTACCTGCGAAACATGCGCACGCAGGCTGTGCCGGACGGCAGCGTCCGGATGCAGAATGAGCGATGTCAGTCTGGGCATTGATATCCTGACAGAAGAATAGGGTTTTCAAGACTGTACACGGCCTGCCGACTTCTGTGAAGCATAATGGACTGTTTGTGCAGGCAGTCACCTGTCTCGCAGCGGGATGGCGCACAGGGTGCCGGGCCGGTTTTTGTGACATTTGCGCGACATTCGCCCGCCGCCGGGGCTACGTTCTTTTGTTACGGCCTGTCGGGGTGTAAGCTGTACGGCATAACGCAAGGAGGCAGAGCATGCCGATGAAGAAAACCATATTGTTTCTCTGTACGGGCAATTCGTGCCGCAGCCAGATGGCCGAAGGGTGGACCAGAAAGCTGAAAGGCGATGAATTCGAGGTGCGTTCCGCCGGAGTGGAAACTCACGGACTCAATCCGCTGGCGGTGGAGGTCATGGCCGAGGCCGGAGTGGATATTTCCGGCCATCGGTCAAAGCTGGTTTCCGAACTGGATGTGGATACATTCGACTATGTGGTCACTGTCTGCGACCATGCCAGTGAGCACTGTCCGTTTTTTCCTGCCGAAAGCCGCAGAATTCATGCCGGATTTCCGGATCCGCCGGCTCTGGCGCGTACGGCGGCAACGCATGAAGAAGCGCTGGAGCACTACCGCCGGGTGCGCGACGCCATACGTGATTTTGTACAGAGCCTGCCTGCGCCTCTGCTGTAATCCGTGTCCGGAATTCCGGCCGCAGAAGCACGCAGAAAAGCCCCCTTGCGGGGGCTTTTGTTTATTTGCGGGCAAGACGGGGGCGCCGCGGGAGTTACAGCGCGAAAGAGACGGCCACAGGCTCTGCCGCCTGATTGCGGTGTCCGCCGTTGCTGCCGTGGCCCAGACCGTTCATGCGGGATCCGGAGCCGCCGCCGAGGCAGGCCACAAGATTGCTCTCTGCATTGTTCAGCTGTGCGGACTGTGCATTTTTATGCATCATGCCTTTCTGCATGTGTGCGCCTTTGTGCATCATGCCTTTCATGCCTTTCATGCCGCAGCCCTGCGCGCCGCCGGTCAGAAACATGCCGTGCCGCAGAGGCAGGCTGATACCCAGCGCCTTTTCCAGCTTGTCATTCATGTCCATGCGGGCAGTATCCAGAGTGGTACGCAGCCCTGCTATGGCGTCGGCCAGCGGAGCAAACATTTCAGGCGAAGCGTTGGGATTCATACGCAGTGCATCCAGTTCAGCGGAGCGTGCCCACAGTTCACTGCGTACCTTGGCCGTGTCGGCGTAGGTTTTTTTCACAATGGCATCGTACTGCTTCTGCTGTTCTTCCGTCAGCATGAGCCGGTGTGCGCCCATGCCGTGGCCCATCATGTGTCCGCCGGTTTCATGGTTCATATGCCCGGGGGCCTGCTGATGCATCTGATGATTCATAGCGGGTGACTGGGCAGAACCGGTGGTGGTCTGTGCGGCCACGGCGGCACCGGCGGTGCCGAGAGTGAGTACGAGGGCAAAAGCGGTTACGTTGCGGCGAATGGTATTCATGGTGATACTCCTTGATGGTTGCTTAATGTTGGCAGCAATACAGCAATAGGTGTGCCAAATTGTTAATTACATATAATTATTGAATAATATTTTTCGTTGCATCCGGCGCGCATCAATTGTGTACAATTTTTATACACCGAGTAGAAGAAGAGCCCTGTATAAAAACAAGACACTGTCTTTTTTTTATACACCGGCGGCCCGCGGCACGGCGCCGGTGTCATGCGGCAGGGCTTTCCTGAGGGCGGGGGTCGTAGTATTAGACTTTGAAAGGCAAATACCGTATGAATTCCTGTTCAACGCGGGGCGGCCATGTGTGCCGGTGCCGCGTTTATTGAATCTATCACCCAAGTCCACACAGGAGGCGTGCCGCTTCGCGCGGCCACCGACATATGGCTAAACAGTCAAATATCCGCAATTTCAGCATTATCGCTCATATCGATCATGGCAAGTCCACGCTTGCCGACCGTATTCTGGACGTGACCGGTCTGGTGACCGAGCGTGACAAACGTGACCAGTATCTGGACAGAATGGAACTGGAGCGCGAACGCGGCATCACCATTAAGGCGCAGGCGGTGCGCATTCCGTACAAGGCCGCGGACGGCAGGGAATATGTGCTCAACCTGATCGACACTCCCGGCCACGTGGACTTCAGTTATGAAGTTTCACGCTCGCTTGCGGCGTGCGAAGGTGCGCTGCTTGTGGTTGACGCCACACAGGGGGTAGAAGCACAGACGCTGGCCAACGTTTTTCTGGCCCTTGATCATGATCATGAAATCATTCCGGTGCTGAACAAGATTGATCTGCCCAGTTCGGATATTGCCCGTGTAAAGGCCGAAATCGAAGACGGCATCGGGCTGGACGCAGCGGAAGCCGTAGAGGTGAGCGCCAAGACCGGTCTTAATGTGGACAAGGTGCTGGAAGCCATTGTGGAACGTCTGCCCGCGCCCGAGGGTGACTCCGATGCGCCGCTTCAGGCGCTGATTTTTGACTCGTGGTATGATTCGTATCAGGGCGTCGTGGTTATGTTCCGCGTGATGCACGGCACCATCAGAAAGGGTGACAGCATCCAGATGATGGCCACCGGCAAAAAGTACGAAGTGACGCGGCTGGGGGTGTTTTCTCCCGAAGCAAAAGACGTCGACTGCTTTACCGCCGGTGATGTGGGCTTTTTATGCGCTGCCATCAAGGAACTGGGCGACGCCAAAGTGGGCGATACCGTAACCCATTCGTCCAGACCGGCCGCCACGCCGCTGCCCGGATTCAAAGAAGTCAAGCCCATGGTGTTCTGCGGACTGTATCCCACTGATTCCAGCGAATACGAACAGTTGAAGTATGCGCTGGAAAAACTGCAGCTTAACGACGCGGCGTTTTCGTTTGAGGCGGAAACATCGCAGGCGCTGGGTTTCGGGTACCGTTGCGGCTTTCTGGGACTGCTGCATATGGAAATCGTGCAGGAGCGGCTGGAGCGTGAGTTCAATATAGGGCTTATCGCCACGGCTCCTTCTGTCGTCTACAAGGTGCTGACCGTGGACGGCGAGGAAAAATACATAGAAAACCCCGCAGCCCTGCCCGATCCCACCAAAATCGAAGGGCTGTACGAGCCCTATGTGCGGATGGAAATTCACGTGCCCAACGAATTCGTGGGCAACGTATTTAAGCTGTGCGAAGAAAAACGCGGTATCCAGAAGGATATGCGCTACCTTGCGGTCAACCGTGTGATCATCACCTATGAGCTGCCCTTTGCGGAAATCGTGTATGACTTCTTTGACAAGCTGAAGTCGCTTACGCGCGGGTACGCCTCCATGGATTACGAGATCATCGACTACCGCCAGTCAAACCTTGTGAAGCTGGATATGCTGATCAACGGCGACCCCGTTGACGCGCTGGCATGCATTGTTCACAGGGACAAAGCCTATTATCAGGGGCGCGCCATAGCGCTCCGGCTCAAACGTACCATACCCCGCCAGATGTTCGAGGTGGTGGTGCAGGCGGCCATCGGCAACAAGATTATAGCCAGAGAGCGCAACGCCCCCCTGCGCAAGAACGTGACCGCCAAGTGCTACGGCGGTGACATTACCCGTAAAAGAAAACTGCTTGAAAAGCAGAAAGAGGGTAAAAAACGCATGAAGCGCATGGGCAACGTCGAACTGCCGCAGGAGGCCTTTCTTGCCGCGCTGCAGGTGGATGACGAATAGCGGCAGGGCGCCCGGCACAGCAGAAAACGATGCAAAACAAGCACGGCGACTTCTGCGCCGCCGCGCGCATGAGAAAGGAAAAACCCATGTCGGAACCGAGAAAGCATCCCTTTGTGGAATTTCTGGAAGCTATTTCCGTGGCCGTGGTGCTGGCCCTTGTCATACGCACCTTTATTGTGCAGGCCTACACCATCCCTTCAGGCTCCATGCTTGAAACATTGCAGATAGGTGACTACCTGCTGGTGAACAAATTCAGCTACGGTGTGAAGATTCCCTTCACACATGACTATCTGCTGGAGCGTTCCGGCCCGGAACACGGTGATATCATTGTCTTTGAGTTTCCCGACAATCCCGATGTCGATTATATCAAACGTGTCATCGGCGTGCCCGGCGATGTCATAGAAGTGCGTGACAAAGAAGTATACCGCAACGGCCAGCGGCTGGAAGAACCCTATGCCGTGCACGGTGACCCCGGCTACCAGATGCGCCGGGACAACTTCGGCCCTGTGACCGTCCCCGGGGGCAGCTACTTCTGCCTTGGTGACAACCGCGACTTTTCGCAGGATTCGCGCTTCTGGCAGAACACCTTTGTGCGTAAGGAAGCCATCAGAGGCAAGGCGCTGTTCATTTACTGGTCCATGGACGGCTTCACCGACATCCGCTGGGGCCGCATAGGCTCTTTTGTGCATTGACCCCGCCTGCGGGGCGGCTGCCGTACACAGGTTGCAGCCGCCGCAGCCCCGCAGCATATGATATGACAACGCCCCGCCGTCCCGTGTGACGGCGGGGCGTTTCTGCATCTGCCGTACGGCGGTCACGTGGCGGAACACATTGCGGCAGTTGCCGGTTATGCGCCTTACTCCGGCTGCAGCGGCAACGTGCGGCAGGCTCGATTGCACATGCCGCGCGGGGCTGCAATGCCGTAATCTGCGATGTCCGCGTTTTTCAGACTGGCTGTGCACCGCGGGCTGACCGTCCGCTGTTCATGGTGTGCCGTGTGCAAGCGCCCCGCGGGCTGTTCTGTCCTGTTGCGTGCTGCATGAGCGGAAGCAGAGTGCGGCGGCATGAAAAAGCCCCGCCAAAGCGGGGCTGGAAAGGCTGCGGAGTCTGTCATGCGCGTGCGGGGCGGCTGTTCAGCGCACGCCTTTGCGCACCAGATAGCCGCTGTATTTTTTGTCCGTGCCCTTGATATGTCCCGTGAGCCAGTTTTTAAGAAACCGCATGACATCCATGGTCACGGTAACCTTGCCCTGCTGCAGGTCTTTTTCAAAGGCCAGTACATTCTCCACGAACTTGCGGTGTTCCTGTATATGTTCCGCCGTGGCCGGGTAGCCGTGTTTGTGGAAGAGTTTTTCTTCGGTATCGAAATGGTACACGGTATAGTCTTTAAGCCTTCCGACTATGGCTATGAGATGGCTTGCGCTTTTGCGCCGGCGCATGGCTTCGTGCAGTTCGTTGATCAGGTTTACCAGTCCTTTATGCTGTTCGTCGATGGAACTGATTTTGACCGAGAGGTCATCCGTCCAGCGGAAAAGCTGCCCTGTGTCCGCCGTGGCCGCACCGGTTACAGCCGAGCCGTTGCCCCGCGCGGCAAGGTCGCGCAGTATGCTGTCCAGCTCTTCCACAAGGCCGGATACCTCCATGAGGGCGTGCGCCGCCGCATTCATGCCGTCTGCTGTTTCCGTGGCCACGCGGGTCACGTCGGAAACGGCGCGGTTTATCTGTTCCGACGCGGCGGATTGTTCTTCCGACGCGGCGGCGATGGACTCCACCTGCCCGGCTGTGTCTTCCACAAGATGCACTATTTCTTCCATGAAGCGACCTGATTCGCTGGCGGTGCGGGTGCTGTTTTCCAGATCTGCGGCGGTCTGTTCCACGGCGGTCATGTTTTCGCGTGTGCGTTCCTGAATCAGCAGCACGCTTTCGCTTACTTCCTTGGTGGCGGTCATGGTTTTTTCGGCAAGCTTGCGGACTTCATCGGCCACCACGGCAAAGCCGCGGCCTGCATCGCCGGCGCGTGCAGCTTCGATGGCTGCGTTCAGCGCCAGCAGGTTGGTCTGGTCGGCAATATCGTTGATGGTGGTGATAATGGTGCCGATGCTTCTGGCCTGTTCGCCCAGCTGCCCCATGGTTTCCTTGAGATGCAGAAAACGCTTTTCGATGATTGTTATGGATTCCACCGCGCTGTGCACACCCTTTGCGCCTGTCTGGGCGTTTTCTTTGGAACGCGCGGCGCTGCCGGCTGCATCGGCGGCATTGCGGGCCACTTCGTACACGGTGCCGTTCATTTCTTCCATGGCGGTGGCTGTTTCCATCATGCGGTCGCGCTGGATGTCCACGTTGGCGTTCACCTGCTCGATGCGTGCGGAAAGCTCTTCCACTGCCGCGTATACTTTTTCGGAAAAGCCTCTGGCATTGGTGCTGGCATTGTTTACCGCGGCAAGCAGTTCCTGCGCCTGTGCCTGATGTGCATGGGCTTCTTTCAGAGCTTTTTGCGCCTGCTGTGCGCTGGCGTCCGCTTCCTGATGATTTTTGCGGGCTTCCAGCATGGTGGCCTTCAGGCTTTCCACCATGGTGGTCATGTCGTGCTTCAGGTCGGCCAGTTCGCATACATATTGCCCCTGCGCCTGCGCGTCCAGATTGCCGCCTGCGATGTCGCGCGCGTAGGCCCGCAGCCTGTCCAGCGGCGCCAGCAGTGAACGTATGCAGGCATACAGAGTGACAAGCACCAGCAGAACAATGGCGGCAGACCCTGCCGTCTGCACGGCTGTGAGCGTAGATGTGCGCTGTTCTGCCTCCTGCTGCAAAGCCAGCACCACGTCGTTCAGAGTGGCACGCAGGCGCGGCGTTATCTGCAGCAGGTCGGGTACTGCACGGCTGTCGCCTTTCAGTGCGCGCTCCACCAGTTTTTTATGCTGCGACCACAGCGTGTCGGTTCTGCGCAGCAATGCCAGCGTGGCGGCGGAAGGCTGCCCCAGCGTTACCGAAGGGCCGGAAGGTTCCAGAGAAAGGGGCGCCTGCCCCCTGCCCGAAAGAGCATTGTGCGTGGTTTCAAAAGCGCTGACGGCCCGGCGGAGCAGCTTTTCGGAGGCGGTATCGTCAGTGCCGGACTGTGCGCTGTGTATCAGCGCCACGGCCCGTCCGGTAATCAGTTCGGCCAGCATGCGCTGCCGTCCTGCAAGGTTTATGGAAACACTGTCTGACCGCTGGCCGGCTATCACATACAGATTGGCCGCGTACATGACGGCGGTAAGTGCCAGCACGCCGGCAAGCGATGCTATGAATCTGGTTCGTATGGTCATGGTATCCTCGCGCAGAAGGGCAAGGGAGAGTGTGTTCGGCGAACTGTGGAACGAAGCGGCATTCCTCCCCCCGGAACGGTCTGCCTTGTTATATTATGAGAAGGTTTCTTGATTAGCACCGAAGCCCGCAAACCGCAACAATCCGGTAGGCAGCAGGCAGGCGGAACCTATGTTTTAAGTCTTATTTTACGGTATGTTCTGTTCGTATGACGCGGTGGCGCAACCGGTAGTGACGTATGTTGCGGCAAAAAGCTGCAATGTTACGGCGCATTGCGCATGGCGCAAAAAAAAGTGCCGCCTGCGGTTGACGGAGTGCCGTCGGGCGTGACCGGCAGGGCGGACAGCCCCGAGGCAGGCGCGGACAGGCGGTTGGTTTTCTGCCGCTGAGTTGCGGACCGGACGCTGAAAGGCTGCTGACCGGACGTGGCCGGACGTGGCCGGAAGTGGCCGGACGCTGAAAAACTGCTGACCAGCTGCTGTCAGGCCTGCCTCATAAAGCCGGAATGTCATGCTGCGGGCAGGGCAGACGGATAACAGGCAGTTTTTTTATATTGCATGCATTCCGATGCTGGCTGTTGACGGAACCCCCGCTGCGACTTATCAACGGGTACGGGCGTGATCCGGCCAGTATGGCGGGACACCACATTGTACAGGTTCAGCCATGAAGTTACCACCGCAATACAGAGCATGCACCGGCGCCGTGCTGCTGATGCTGTACCTGCTGCCAGTGGCGGCGGGTGCCTCTTTTGTTGCGTTCCGCGGGCCTGATGCCTCTTCCGGTCCGGCGGTTCTGGCTTCGGCGTTTATGGATCATGCGGCCGGTATTACGGCCATGAAGCCCCGGACAGACATCAGGGCGGCAGCGGAACTCTCCTGCGTCGCGCTGGTTTGCTCATTTGCCGGCGCGGTGCCCCCGTACGGATTTGTATCTGCCGTACCGGCACCTGCCCGTGTCCTTTCTTCCTCTGCTTTTTCCTCTCTTTTCCGGCCCAGAGCGCCTCCGGCATTTTCTGTGTGATTCAGACACTGAGAATGCGTCTCCGGCCGTGACGGGCGGAGAATTTTTTCCTGACGGAAGATAACGGAGGCATTATGCTGCAGAATGACAAAGCGTCTTCTGAAGCCGCGCCGGAGTCCGGTCCCCTTCCTGTGCCCGATTATTCGCCCCGCAGTTACTCCGCGGGCGAACTGCTGCGCATGGGTCTCAGACTGGCGGCGGCCGCAGGCGTCTTTTTCCTTATCATTTGGCTTTGTGAACGATAATGCGTTAGCCTGCCGGTAAAGGCAGGATGCCGCGGCCCGGACGGGTGACCTTCCGGGCCTTTTATGTCTTTTTTTGCTGCTTACCGCCCGTACGGGCATAACTGATACGGAGAACACGGATGAAGGGTACCGGACCACGGGTATGGCTGACGGAATATGCGCTTACGGTGGCGGCAGGAGTGCTGTATGCCATCGCGCTGAAATATTTTGTACTGCCTTCCAGAGTCATTCTGACAGGCACGGAGGGAATCGCCTCTGCTCTTTCATACTATTTTGAAAGTTATCAGCTGTTTATCATTCTGTATCTTGTTTTTCAGGCCATGCTGCTGCTGTTCGCCTTTGTGCGGGTAAGCCGGATTTTTGCCACCCGTTCTTTGCTGGTGGTGGGCACCGTGGTGCTGGGGCTTGCTTATCTGCCGGAACTTACCTTTGCCCAGCCGGAGCCGCAGAACGAGCGGATTATTCTGGTGCTGTTCGGCGGCCTGCTGGCAGGGGTGGCCAAGGCCATAGCTTTTCGCAACCGTGGTTCCACCGGCGACGAAGATATTCCCGGTGCCTATTTCGCCATGAAGTTTCTTAAGCCTGTCGGTTCGGTCTCTGTGGTGGCGGCGGTTGTTTCCACCTCGTTCGGCATGCTTATGGACCTGCTGAAAACAGGCGACTTTGAAACCGCGGTGAATACGTTGATGTACACCTGCATTTATATTTTTGCTTCCACCCAGACGCTGAATACGCTGTACCGCAAGTTCAAGATAACCATGGCAGTGGTGCTTACACAACGTTATGAAGCTGTGACGCAGGCCATCAGCGCGGCGTTCAGCCATCGCACCTATACCGTGCAGCAGGGCATAGGCGGCCGCAGCGGCGAAGTATTCTGGATGGTACGCTCCATCATCACTTACGAAGAACTGCCGCAGCTGGTTGAGGTCATCGAACAGGCAGACCCCGGCTGCTTCTATTACCACCACGATCTGGAAGGCATTTCGAGAGGATACTACATCGCGCCCATCGGCTGAAGCAGGGCATGCCGGGCCATGACAAAAACACCTTGTTCGGCACAACACCGCAGTTGTTGTCCGCCATAGTTTGGTGTACGTATGAATATCCATATGTTACAGCATTTTGTGTTTTGCGCGAGGGGTAGAAAAAAGTATGCTTGCCGGAATAGCCAGCGCCGCCCTGCTGGGTGTGGACGCTTTCAGGGTGGATATCGAGATTGATCTTGCCAGACAGGGTATGCCGTCTTTTTCCATGGTGGGGCTGGCGGAAGGTGCTGTGCGCGAGGCAAAGGAACGTGTTTTTGCCGCGCTGCGTAATACCGGCCACAAGCTGCCTCCTTCGCGCATAACGGTTAATCTGGCGCCGGCGTCATTGCGCAAAGGCGGCAGCGGATATGACCTGCCGCTGGCACTGGGCATGCTGGTGGCAGCCGGTGTGCTGCCACAGCAGCGTCTGGACGGGTTGTTTGTGGCAGGTGAACTTTCGCTGACGGGTGAAATAAAACCGGTTACGGGCATTCTGCCGCTGACGCTGCTTGCACGGGATTCCGGAGCGCGCGGTGTTATCGTGCCGCGGGCCAATGCAGCGGAAGCCGCCGTGGTGGAAGGGCTGGAAGTATGGGGCATGGAGACTCTGGGCGAGGCTGTGGAGTTTGCGGCGGGGCGGTCCGAGGCGCAGCCCGAACCGTGTTCGGCGTCTGACCTGTGGCGGCGCGGGGACAGCTGGCATCTGGATTTTGCCGAGGTGAAAGGGCAGGAGCACGCCAAAAGGGCCATCGAAATTGCTGCCGCCGGTGCGCACAATATGCTCAAAATATATACGCAATACCCCAAGCATTGAAAAAGAAGAATAAGCATACTTTTCAGACACTTACGCCTATCACTGTCTCCGCAAGTTCTCCTTTACCGCCGTAGCTCATTTTTCCCAGTCAAAGACTTTCTTCCCACCGTGATATTCACAAGCAAGCCCTCGCTGAATCAGTTCCTCAGCCAAGTTCACACTACCATCAAGGTACACGTCTGCGACGATACGGAAATACTTCCCTCGCTGGATATTACGAAGTTCAATGACGTTTGCTTCCTTGAGCCTTGAACGTACAAAGTCCCTTGCTTCAATAGCTAGTGCCTTCACCTGTGGGCGTTTGTCGCGCATCTCAGGCGTATCAATGCCGTTGATTCTAATGCCAATGTTCTTGCCAATTATAGCAGGCCAGCCATCTATATCGCATCTAAAAGTGTCGCCGTCATAGACGCTGGTCACGCGGGAGACAATAACGACGTTCGTTGAAGTGTAAGACGGGGTAGGCGTTGCGCCGTCATCATCCTCGCGTGCTTGAGCGGTAACGATAAGCGACGGGGATATGAGGGAGCAGGAAAGGAAAAAGAAAAGCAGATAGGCGATTAGGGGCAAAGCCTTGTGTTTGGTAATGGGCATCGTCGTCACTTTGTTCATGTGCTTTCAGTATCTTATTTGACGGGAATGGTGAAGCCCATCGCGAGGAAGGTGAAGCCGTCGCGGGTCATGAGATACATGGGAGACTTGCGCTTCACAGCACCAGCCTGAACCTCCATTTCCGTGCAGGAAAAATTCCCTTCACGGAAAGAAGCGGAGCAGTCCAAGGCACGAATTGCCTTGAGAACATCGTAGTGCGGTTTCCCGAACACCTCAGCCACCTTGAGGCTGGTGGTCATGGGCTTGTTGTTCTCAAGGACGGTCACGAGGTTGCCACTTCTTGAACCTCTTGGCTTCCGGCTTGCGACTGCGGAGAATCAGGGAGTAGAGGCCGTATTCGTTGATGATGGAAACTGCACGGACCTGATCCGTATACTGTACGGGGCAGGTCGAACGCTCGTCATCATCCAGAAACTCAGGGAGTACAGGCCGGATTCGTTGATGATCTTGACGTTGGGGTTGCGGCTGTTGCTCAAACTCTCATTAGTAATGAGGCTTTGTTCATCCTCATCCAAGTAGCTGACAGCTTGACTCGGATTGTTAATTGCCAGCGCGTCACACACATCCTTAGCGACGAACCAGACTTCACCACCGCCCTCACCCTTGAGGACGCGAACAGTACCGAATGCAATCACAGACGCCTTACCGGAAACAAGGACGACAAGGAAAACGTCCATATTCCACTTCTAAAGACTTAAAAAAAGAAAACACGACGAATGACAAGCGAAGACGACAAAAACATCTCAGAATCAAAATATGGAGCAAATAGCCCGCTCCTAGCCACTTGAGGGCATTAAGAGCATGAGGGAAGGCAAAAACACTGATAAAGACAAAAACACATGGATAATTGTAATTGAAATTCACTTTCAATAAAAAGACTGACAAGCAAGGGAGAACGACAAGGCCACCTCTTTTGTGTCCATTGTGTCAGTCTTCACACTTCATTCATGTCTTCGTACCTTTATCCTTCTCCTGCTTGCCAGTCCCGTTGCTGTCATATCATTTCCCTGTCAGCGAATAGCGGCCTGTGAATTTGCCGTTCTGGTCGTATATCGGTTGCTTGTACTGGTCATAATAACCAAGCCCCTTGCTTCCAATCGACAAAGCCACACCGACCATTGAACCGACATTAGGAAAGTTGACAGGCTTGGGGATGTATCGACCTGAAGCCGTTCCACGGTTCTTGGCGGTATCCCTGAAGCCTTTCACGGATATGTCGTATGCGTCCTTGTCCATATCAAGCTGGTGCTTCACTGAATTCCTGTAGAGGGCTTCTTGTCTGTGATAGTCGTCCATGAGAAACTGGAGCGACTGACCAGCCGCCTCACTTGAAGCCAAAGCCGTCCCTTGCTTTTCAAGACGTTCCCTTTGAATCCGTTGCACCTCCTGCGATGCCGCCTCTTGCTTCTGCATGAGCGCAATGCTTTCAGCGGCTGTCTGTTCGATGTAATCCTTGTTGGCGAGTTCGGCGTTCTTGACCGCTGTCTTGTTGTAATTGTCTGCCATTTCGCTTTGATATGAGTTCATGGCATTCGCCTGTTCACTTTGAGCGACCATGTTGGCGGCTGTAGAAGCGGCGGCAATGGCTAGGGAGTACATGAACATTTGAGACGCTGTAATCGTAGACGCTGCGGCAGTAGTGCCTGCTGTGGTTCCACCTACTGCGGCAGTGGTTCCCGCTGTAGCTGAAGCTGGTTCACACATAGACCTGTCTCCTACTCAATCTTGATACACTGTTAAAGGGTTGCTATGAGGTAGGTAGCTGTGAAG
>NZ_KI519495.1:0-184213 GCF_000482745.1 Oleidesulfovibrio alaskensis DSM 16109
AACGGGAACGGGAACGGGAACGGGAACGGGAACGGGAACGGGAACGGGAACGGGAACGGGAACGGGAACGGGAACGGGAACGGGAACGGGAACGGCCCGCCTTGCGGCGGGCCGTTTGTTCAGCAGTTACTCTCAGAAAGCGTTATTTTCTGCTGTTCAGCTCATCAATCAGTTCTTCAAGCCGGGCAGCAAGCTCGGCCAGACGTGCCACTGCGCCTGCGGCCTGATCCATGCCTTCCGCCGTATCCGTAGCCACAGCACTTATTTCATCCACGGCTCTGTTAATTTCTTCACTGGTCGCGGACTGCTGCTCCGCAGCTGTGGCGATGGAACGCACCTGATCGGACGTATGCTCTGCCAGCCGCACTATTTCCTTCAGTGCGGCACCGGCTTCGCGCGCTTTGCCTGTGGCTTCATCAGCGGCACCGGCTGCGTTTTCCACATGCTCCACATTATCATGTGCACTTTTCTGAATAGTCCCTATGGCATCACCAACTTCTTTGGTGGCATGCATGGTCTTTTCGGCAAGCTTGCGCACCTCATCGGCCACCACGGCAAAACCGCGACCGGCATCGCCCGCTCTGGCCGCCTCAATGGCTGCATTAAGGGCCAGCAGGTTTGTCTGGTCGGCAATATCGCTGATAACGTCCATAATTCTGCTGATGTCTTCCGTCTGTTTGCCCAGACCGGCCATTTCGCCGCGCAATGTCTGCGCCCGGCTGTTCACACGGGCGATGGACGCTACCACCTGCTCCACCACATTCTCGCCTGCCGCCGCCTTATGGCGGGTTTCGTCAGCAGTGGCGGCGGACTCTGCAGAATTACGCGCCACTTCCAGCACCGTGGCATTCATTTCCTCCATGGCCACAGCCGTCTCCTGCGAGCGGGCAGACTGAATTCCGGCACCGGATGCAACCTCGTCCACCTGCGCCGAAAGCGCCTGCGCAGCCAGCGACACCTGCTCGGCTATCTCTTTGGCCTCCGAAGCAATACGGGCCATGCTTTCCAGCAGGGCAGACACCTTCGCCTCCTGCTCTTTGGCTTCGCCCATGGCCGCTTCAGCCCGCTGTGTCTGTTGCGCTGCCTCTTCGGTGCGCGCAGCAGATTCGGCCATTTTATCACGCAGATCGCCCACCATGGATGCAATGGAATCACGCAGCAGGGCAAGTTCCGCCTCGTATTTACCCTCGGGGCGGGCCTTCAGATCGCCACCGGCCACCGCACCTGCATACGCGCGCAGACGCTCCAGAGGCGAAAGCAGACTGCGCCCCAGAAAATACCGGGCAAGCAGCCCCAGCACCAGCAGGACGCCGACGGTGGTAATTCCTACCCCGATGGCCGCGCTGCGCACGCGGGCATGCACGCCTTCCAGCGAACTGATCACCTGAAACGCCCCGTGGATGCTGCCGACCTTCCAGCCTTCACGCACGCCTCCGGTAGGATCTTTGGATCCTTTGGGATCGCCGTGGCAGAACATGCAGTCCTGCGTCAGCCTGACGGGTCTGAAATAACGTATGGCATCGGCTTCTCGCACAACATACTCATCAAGCTGTTCTTTTTTAAGCTTGGCAAGAACTTCCAGCTCAAGAGGCGTGGGCGTGTTTGCCGGATTTCTGGGGCTTACCTTGGGTACGCGGAATTCATAGCCGGCTTTTTCGGCATTTTCCGCTGCGGCGCGCATGGCAGTAACAACCGGAACAGCCGATACGACCTTGTCAGGCGGCAATTCAGCCAGCGGACGAACCACGCCGGTCTCCAGCTTTTCTGCCATCTGGTGGCGTGTGGCTTCTGCCATCAGCACTATGCTGCGGCTTTTTTCCAGTATGGCTTCCTCGGCACCGTGCCGGATATCCCTTACCCAGCTGACAGCCATCAGCAATGCAACAACCAGAGGGCCCAGCAGCGCAACAGCCAGCACTTTCCACTTTATGCTCATGTTCTTCCCCTGATGAAATCGAATAAAATACGGCCATGCGGCAAAGCTCACTTTATTCTATCGGCAGGACAAGGGAAAGCATAACCTCAGAACAAGTTTACCGCCGATGATAATAAAAAAGGGCACACATGGTGCCCTGTCTGCAGTAAAGCCGATTATTTCTGTGTTCTGCGTTCCCACAGCTTCATGTCTTTCATTTTTTTACGGCGCTCACGTTGCAGCGACTTGCATACAAGGGGAGTTCCTTTTTTATAACCACATTTCGCTCTGTACTCGTCCGGCGTCAGACCATGCGTTGCAAGGTGTTTTTTTGTCAGAATCTTGAACGATTTGCCGCACTCGACGCAAGTGATTGTCTTTTCCTTGATGGCTTTTTTGGCGTCAACGGCATCAACAGCGGCGTCTTCGGCTGTGACGGAGCACTCACTGATGTTCTTGATGCCTTCTGCCAGCGTTTTTACCATGGTAGTTATCTCTTCTTCTGTCATGGTGCGTACACTGGCCTGAGCCTTAACTATTTCCAGAGCTTCTTTAAGATATGCTTCCATTACATCGCTCCTGTAGTAGAAAAAAATTGCAAGTTCCGTATCACACGCGCATACCGGTGTTGGTGTAGGATATTCATACAACAACGGTCAATACTGAAAACATCGGCAACAACTGTCTTTTGTCCGGAAATCCGGCACCCGGCCGAAAATGCTGCATGGCGGTCGCCTGTTCTCACTGCATTCACATTTTATATCTTCTTTCGTTCTGATACATTGCGCATATACGCAAGACAGATACATAAAAACAGGCTTCCGCATCATGTTATGCCGGTAACACATCTGCCCTGTGACGGAACCGGACGTGATGCGCATATGCGGTGCCTGCCCGTATGCCGGACGGACTCCCTGCACACCGATACTCTATGCATCCGGCGCTGTTCCGGTTATGCTGCACAGGTACAGTCAGCGGCTGAACGCGCCGGACACACCCAAAATACCGTGAGGTCGAACCATCATGAAATACATCCTCTTTGAAGATTTTTCCGGCATGCCGGTTCCTTTCATTTTTCCCGACAGAGTCGACCATGCCGACATGCGCGAACAGATGCCCTATACTCTCGTGCTGGCAGCAGGGTATGTCCACATGAGGCAAGGACAGTTCTACTGCCACGGCGGAGCACCGGAACTGGAAGCAACCGCACGCACGGAAGACGCGGCAATCATCCGCGACTTTTTTCTGCGTGACGAAGCGGAGTAACGCACGGTTTCATGCATCCGCTCATCACCATTGCCGGAACCCACAGCGGGTGCGGCAAAACAACAGTCAGTCTGGCACTTATGGCTGCCTTGCGCCGCGCCGGATTTGCCGTGCAGCCGTTCAAGGCAGGGCCGGACTTTATTGATACGGGGCACCACGGCACCGTAACCGGACGGCAGGGCCAGAATATTGACGGCTGGATAATGGGCCGTCAGGCGTGCTGTGAACTGGTATCACGCGCCATGAGCAATCCCGCGGGGCATCCTGCGGACATCGGTGTCATTGAAGGCGTTATGGGCCTTTTTGACGGCGCGTCCGGCTCGTGCGACAGCGGCTCCACCGCGCAGCTGGCCTCATGGCTGCAAGCCCCCGTGGTGCTTGTTGCGGATGCACGCTCCATGGCCCGTTCCGCCGCGGCGCTGGTGTCCGGTTATGTCCGGTTTGACCCGCATCTGCCGTTTGCAGGCGTTATCTTCAACAGGGTGGGCAGCAGCAACCACCGCAGTCTCATTGCCGAAGCCATGCGCACGGCATGTCCGGACATTCCCGTGCTGGGCTTTCTGCCACGCGATGAATCGCTGGAAATACCGGCCCGCCATCTGGGACTGAACACCGCGGCGGAATCTCCGCTGACAGCCGGAGTGCAGGACAGGCTTGCCCGCTGGTTCACGGCCGGAGTCAGTCTGGACAGCATTCTGACAGCAGCGCGTCGGGCAGCAGCGTCTCGGGCAGCAACGCGTCAGACCGCAGAATGTCAGGCAGCAGAACGTGCCGGACAATGTGTTACGCGGCAGTCCGGTTCAGCACCCGACGGCATTGTACAGTCCCGCAGCACTGCACAAGCGCCTGTCCGCATCGGCGTTTCAGCCGATGAAGCATTCTGCTTTGTCTATGCTGAAAACCTGCGGTTGCTCCAATCAGCCGGTGCCGAACTGGTCTTTTTTTCACCGCTGCATGATGCGCACCTGCCTGCTGGCCTGCATGGGGTGTATCTGACTGGAGGCTATCCGGAACTTCACGCGGACAGACTGTATGAAAACACCCTGATGCGTACCGCTGTATATGATTTTTCTCTCGCCGGAGGCATAGTGTATGCCGAGTGCGGCGGCTTCATGTATCTGATGCAGCAGCTGTACGACCAGCAGGGAGCATCGTGGCCCATGTGCGGCTGCCTGCCTTTTTCATGCGCCATGGGCACACGCTTCAGGGCGCTGGGCTACCGGCAGGTACGCACCACTGCGGACTCGCCTCTCGGCGCGGCAGGCACAGTCCTGCGCGGGCACGAATTTCATTACTCGCACCTGTGCGCGCCGCCCGCCGGAGACGATACAATGAATATTACCAACATCTATGACGCCACAGACCGCAACGGCACGCCCCTGAACAGAGGTACCGGCGACGCCCCCGCAGCGGCAGGCCACCTGCAGCGCAACACTCTGGGGTCTTACGTGCACCTGCACTTTGCATCCTGCCCCGACGCGGCCCGCGCTTTTGTCGGCGCATGCCGCCGTTCATCCGTAACCACGCCCTGACAGCGCAACATCCGCAGTGCCGGAGGAAAATATATGGATACCCCCGTTCTTCAGCAATGCTTCGCACCTCAGGCCATCGAGGCGCGCTCCTTTGCCATTATCGATTCGGAAGTGCCCGAGCCGCGCCCCTTCTGCGGTGCCCACTGGCACATAGCGCGCAGACTGGTGCATACCACCGCCGATTTTGACCTGCTGAACCACATACGGTTTCATCCGCAGGCAGTGGAGGCGGGTATACGCGCCCTGCAAAACGGCTGCACCATATTCACAGACACGGAGATGGCCCGCTCCGGCATACCCCTGCGCCGCATGACACCGCTGGGCTGCACGGTAACGTGTCTGCTGAACCGCCCCGATGTGGTACACGCGGCGCAGCGCGACAACACAACCCGCGCCCATGCCGCCATGAACGCCGCCAGCAGCGAACTGGCAGGAGCCATAGTGGCCATAGGCAACGCACCCACGGCGCTCATCCGGCTGGCCGGACACCTGGAACAGGGCTGCCCTGCGCCCGCACTGGTCATCGCCATGCCCGTGGGCTTTGTAAACGCGGCGGAATCCAAGGCGCTGTTCATACAGCAAAACCGTGTACCATGGATTACCATAGAGGGCAGAAAAGGCGGGTCTGCACTGGCGGCAGCCACCGTGAACGCACTGGCCGTGATGGCGCTGGAATCTTCACCCGCCGCCCCGTGATACCGCACTGCGTGCGCCTTGCGCATCTATGCCGCGGTTGCTATGATAGCAGATTATGTGCGCCGCACGAACATTGTCTGTTCACACTGCCGCAGTGCACCCACGCGCCCCGAGGCGCTTTTCATACGCCCCTGTACACTGCATGCACTGTGTCGGCGGCACCAGAGAAGGAAGTTATATGACGGATGAAACCAACCGGAATTCCGGTTTTGGAGACGAGCTGCAGAACGACCCCGCAGCACGCATGGCCAGCGAACTGACCGGCGTGGACGAGCCGGAGAACGCGCTGCCCGCTCTGACTTTTGAAGAAGTACCCGACACCATCAGGCAGGCCGCCGCACGCGCCGGCTGGCAGAGCCTGATGCCCGTGCAGCTGCACACCATGCCCTATTTTCTCCAGCGCCGCGATCTTATGGTTCAGTCGCGCACGGGCAGCGGCAAAACCGGTGCCTACCTGCTGCCGTTGATTGACCGCATCGACCCGCACAAAAACGAATGTCAGGCTCTGGTGCTGGTGCCCACCCGCGAACTGGCCCTGCAGGTCGTGCATGAAGCCGAAGTGCTGTATCAGGAGCTGGGCATAAACATTGCCGCCGTGTACGGCGGTGTGGGCTACGGCAAACAGACCGACGCCCTCAAGGCCGGAGCCCAGCTGGTGGTGGGCACTCCCGGTCGTGTGCTGGACCACCTTCTGCGCCGCACGCTCACGCTGGACGCGCTGCGTGTGCTCCTGTTCGACGAAGCGGACCGCATGCTTTCCATCGGTTTCTACCCCGATATGAAAGAAGTGCAGCGGTACCTGCCGCGCAGACGCATCAGCACCTATCTTTTTTCCGCCACATATCCGCCGCATGTTGTCCGGCTTGCCGGGGAATTTCTGCACGATCCTCAGATGCTCAGCCTCAGTCATTCTCAGGTGCACATCACGCAGACCCCGCACGTTTTTTACGAATGCAAGCCCATGGAAAAAGACCGTGTGCTTGTACGCATCATTGAAATAGAAAATCCCGCGTCGGCCATCATCTTCTGCAACACCAAGTCCAACGTGCACTATGTGACGGCCGTGCTGCAGGGCTTCGGATACAATGCCGACGAACTGTCTGCCGATCTTTCGCAAGCCAAACGGGAACAGGTGCTCAAAAAACTGCGCAACGGGCAGGTGCGTTTTCTGGTAGCCACCGATGTGGCGGCCCGCGGCATTGACATTCCCGATCTTTCACATGTGGTGCTGTACGAACCGCCGGAAGACCACGAATCGTACATCCACCGCGCAGGACGCACCGGACGTGCCGGAGCCAGCGGCGAAGTGATATCGCTGGTGGACATCATGCAGAAGCTGGAACTGGGCCGCATAGCCAAGCATTACCAGATAGACATGCAGATGCGCCCCACCCCCACGGATGAAGACGTGGCAAAAGTGGCCACCGAGCGCATGACCGCCATGCTGGAAGCCAAGCTGCGCTCGCGCTCGCCGCTGCAGCGCGAAAGAATGCAGCGTTTCATGCCCATGGTACGCCAGATGGCCGAAGACGAAGAACAGATGAAGCTTGTGGCCATGCTTATTGACGAGCTGTATCAGGATTCGCTGCATGCCGCTCCTCCCGCGCCTTCGGCGGAAGAACACAGGCAGCGCCCCGCAGCGCGGCCCGCGCCGCGCACCGCTCCGGCACCACGGCCCCAACAGGCGGCAGCCGGTAATGAACAGCAGGACAGCGATCCGCGGCCCAAAAGACGCAGAAGACGCAGGAAGCCCGCCAGCTCTGAATAAAACGACTACGCCATGACCCAAGAACTTCACAGGCCGGCACCCGTCGCCTATTCCAGTGACGAGGTGATCCGCAACTTTACCGCTGTGCTCGGTTCGTATTCCTTTATACAGGAAATGCGGACCCTGCGCGTGGGCAGACTGCAGTTCCGCCGCCGAAAAAAAGTGCTGCGCGAATTCACAGCGCTGTTTATCGCGCTGTGGAATCTTGCGCTGCACAAGTCCTTTCCCGACGATGCAGAGCTGATCTTTGACGAATTCATCAGCAGGCTTGCCAACCATTGCAGCCAGTCCAGCAAAAACACAAAGCTGCTCTGGCAGCAGATACAGGTGTACCAGACGCTGCTCGAAGCAAGAAAAGACAGTGACTTCACCGAGATTGCCGCTTTTATCACCGGTCAGCTGGAAACAGACAGCACCGAACAGCTGCGGACAAAACACCGCCTTGCGCTGCTGATCCGAGGCGCCTACAGCATCATCTTCGACAGGCTGATCTGACAGGCACCCGCATCTGAAAATGCACAGGCCGGAAGGGATACTACTTCCGGCCTGTTTTTTTCACCCGCAGTCACACATCCGCTGCGGCGCCCGCCATGTCATACTCCCAAAAGCCCCGCCGGTGACTGCCGGTTTTGCAGCCCCGGAATGCTGCATTACCGCAGAACGCGCGGTGCAACATCTCATCCGCTTCCGCGCACCGGCACACGGCAACAGCCAGCCGGAGCAACAACATAAAAAAAGCGTGCGGAACATGTGTTCCGCACGCTTGAAGCCGTATGCAGCCGGTGCCGTCTAAAAGCGGTATCCCAGCGTCATGCCCACAAGGTGAGCGTCTCCGTCTTTGAAGCGCACTCTGTTTTCACCGCCCATTGTGGTGGTCACACTGCCTGTGCGTTCCTTGATAAGCAGGTAGGTGTAGCTGAGGTCCAGCGTCCACGGCCCCTGATGTATGCCCACACCGCCGCTGAAAAGATGCCTGTCGTTGGCAGGCACCAGAAAATCAAGATAGTTTTCGTTGAGCGGCGAATTGTCATAAACATAGCCGGCACGCAGGTCCAGCATCTCGTTAAGGGCATATTCAACCCCCACGTTAAACCGCCAGACATCCTTCCACTCGGTGGTTTTGTCCGTCGTTGCCACACTGGGGTTGTTATAATCGATGACCAGCTTGTCATAGCTTGTCCAGCCGGTACGTACCGCACCCGCTTCAATGCTCAGCCTGTCGGTGGGCATCACACATACCCCCAGAAAAAGCATGTCGGGCAGGTTCACGCTGCCGCGCGCATCGGTATCGCCCCAGTTGCTGAAAAGGGGGCCGGAACCGCTGAAATAGCCCGTGCCCTTCAGGTTCTGCTTGATGCCGGAACGCCAGCTGGCGCCCAGCGCAAGCCATTCCACAGGCTGATAGTGAATGCCCAGATTAATGCCGTAGCCTATGCTTTCGCCGTTCACACGGCCGTCCAGCCTGCCGCCGGCACCGGCTTCCACTATGTTTTTCTGCTCATAGTCAAACCACATGGCCTCAATGCCAAAGGCGACCGAAAGCTTGTCGGTAAGTTTAAGCCCCATGACGGGGTTCACCGACAGGGACTGTATGCCCACATAATACAGCTGGTCTTTACCGAACCAGTCTTTGGAATATTCATTACCCAGACCGAAACGGGAAAACACGCCGACACCGTAGTACAGCGCATCGTTGACCTGCCGCGTGGCGTAGGCATGAGGAATGGCCCAGTAATTCTTTTTGGCGGAGACAGTTTCCTGCCCTTTCACTTCCACGGTGGCGCTGGGGTCTACCAGCGTCATGCCCGCAGCCATCTGAGTACCCTTAAGCTGCGTAATCAGCGCAGGGTTGAACGCAATGGAAGAAGGACTGGCCTTGCGCGCAACCATGGCGCCGCCCAGAGCATTGCCGCGGGCGCTGAATTCGTACATGGCAAATCCTGCGGCCCGGGCCGTGTGCGGAAGGCTGAGAAACATGCCCGAAAGAGCGAGACAACAGACTATGAAGAACCGTCGCACTGATAACCTCGATTGATGATGAATAACGTTGTGTAGCCGCAACCTCCGTCCGTGTTCCCCGTTCTTCGAATCAGTGCGTATGCTTCATTACAGTATTCAGTCGGAATCGGGAGCTTTTAGACTCTTTTGCCGGTAAACACAAGAACACGCCCGACCGGCCATGCGCAGCAGGCATAAGAAACAAAATCGCCTCTTCCGTTGTCACGCCATGTGCAGCGCGACACGTCCCTTGCGGGTGCCGCCCGCACAAAACGCCCCGACGGACCTGTCACGGCTGCATTTACCGTCTGCCCCGAAGCGGCATAAGAAAACCCCGCACAGGCGGGGCAGAGATCACGGGCCGTAACCGGAAAAAACACCTGCCGTCAGCCGGCACCGCCTGTCATGGCCGCCAGCTCTCCCCGTGCCTCGCGGCTCAGCAGCGGGGCCACAGTCTGCAGCGCAGCCGTGAAATGACTGAAGCCGCAGTCTTCCACCGTCTGTTTAAGCTCTTTCAGACGCTCGCCGGAAAACTTTGCCTCCATCTTCATGTGGTTGCCCCACACATGCCCCCAGCCTGCCTCGCTCAGCGGCGCCTTGCGGCCGGTGTCCTGCCGGTGCACCACACATACACGCCCGTCATACAGCACCCTGCCGCCGGCGTTCCATACCTGAATATCATGCTCGATATCATCCACCTGCGACGGCGAAAAACGAACATCGAATTGCGGAACCCCCAGCCTGTCGCACAACCGCCTGTTGAACAGATGACAGCAGCCCATGACCGAAAGGCACGGACTGCGGTAGTCATACTGCCCCATATCCCAGAACAGCGGAGCGTTGTTTGTGAAGCGTATGAGCTTGTTACCCGCCTTGTAAAAGTTGCGCAGCACATACTGCACTGACGCGATGCTGCCGGGGTTGACCACCTTGGGCCCCACCACCGCAGCCTGCGGGTATTCATCAAGCGACTGCATGTACATGCGCAGCCAGCCTTCGGGCAGCAGCACATCGTCGTCCAGATACGCCACATAGTCCGCCTGCCGCATGGCAGGCAGCTGCCACAGCCAGTTGCGGGCCGCCGGGGCGCCCACATTCACCGGCAGATGGATAAAATCCACAGGCCTGCCGCAGGCGGCTTCCCGCGCGGCATCTTCCAGCTGACGCGGCGAAAACGCATCAGAACCGTTATTCAGCAGCGTGATGGATGCATTGCCTATATCGCTGTGCACAAGGCTGCGCAGCGTATCCAGAGTCACGTCAAATTTGTTCCATGTGTACAGAGCCACACTGACACTTCTGCCGCGGGCCACACTTTCAAAACCGGCAGGCGGTGCACCGCGCAATGTCTCCACCAGCCTGTACACCAGAAAAAACAAGGCAGGTTCGGCCTGCAGGGCATCACGCAGCAGAGCTATCCCCTGTTCTCTGTGCCCTTCACGCAGTGCCAGTTCCGCGCTCACATGCAGCGACACAGGGCCGGGTACGGCAAGTGACAACAGCTCGCGGCACAGCTCCGGACGGTTCATGCTCAGCGCGCCCCACGCAAAAAACGGCGCCGCTATGCCGCCTTCCGGAGTCTGCACAAATGCCCGTGCCGCCTGTTCAAAAAAAGCACCGTTGCCTATTTCCCACAGAATACCCGCGCAGGTGAACCGGTAAGCCGGAGAATCACCGTACAGCGCGCCGTGCAGCAGCTTTTCGTCATCTTTTTCCAGCGCGGTGGTCCGTTGCAGCACATCGCCCATATACACGGCAGGGCCGGAATCGAGCACATCGCGCACAGCACACAGCCAGCGCATGTACACTTCGGAAGCCCGCTGTCCCGCGCACAGCGAAGCCACCACCCCCCGCAATGCCGAATCAAAGGGATTCAGCAACAGGGCCTGACGCAGCAGCCCTCTGGCAAGTGCCATGCGCTGCATACCCTCCTGCGGCGGCTGAGCCTGCAGGTCACGCAGCAAATGGTCGGCCATCTGCATGGCCAGTGCGGGATCGGTATAACCGTTGGTCAGATGCTGCCTGCGGAAAAGAGAGGTCATCAAATCGCGTTCCGGCGCGTTGCGCATAATCGTTGTCCTGTCTGTAGGTCTGGCGGGGCGTCACTTTCTGCCGGTATCCGTACGGCAGGATAAAAAAAGCAAAAAATGTTCCGCAACAGGCGCAGCGCGGCATGCACACACAGCACTCCACAAAAAAATCACTGCCCGTCCGCGGTGCATCAGTACAGTTCTTTCACGCCTTCATCACGGGCCAGAGTCTGCCCTTCCTGCGACAGTTTTTCACGCCGCCGCTCTTCGCGCCGCACCTCGCGCCGCATGAGGGCTTCGCGGTTACGGCGGTGCTGCTCGGGCGTTTCCAGTATCAGGCCCGGCACTGCAGTCGGTCTGCGGTTTTCATCCATGGCCACAAATGTCAGGTATGCCGAAGCAGCATGCCGCACCTCGCCCGTGAGCAGGTTTTCAGCCTCCACACGTACCCCCACTTCCATGGACGTATTACTGACCATGTTCACGCTGGCCTTCAGCACCATAAGCTCTCCCACATGTACGGCAGCCTTGAATTCCATCCTGTCGATGGACGCGGTGACCACCGTGCGGCCTCTGGCGTGGCGCATGGCCGCCACGGCACCGGCAAGATCGATATGCTTCAGAATGGTGCCGCCGTGGATGTTGCCGGCGGGGTTGGCATCCTGCGGCAAGCCTCTGTGCGTCATAATGGTATCGCTGTCGCTCACCTTACGATCATTCATAATATACCTCCGGTATCCTGCCGGCAGCGCGGCCTGCATACGGTGCACGCGCCCGCAGACAACAGGGTATGCACCGCCGCAGCCGCGTCCCGTACACAGCATACAAAAACGGCGCACCGCGGTGCGCCGTTACCATGCCACGGGCCTGTCAGCGCGAAAATTTAACTCCGCCCTTGCCCAGCAGGTCATGCAGGTGCACAACCCCCAGCAGCAGTCCGTCATCACCGGTGATGGGCAGCACGGTGATAGCTTTTTCTTCCATCATATCAATAAGCTGCGCCACTGAAAATTCTTTTCTGGCGGTCAGCGGACTGCGTACCATCACATTGGCCACCGGCGATGCGGTTTCCACGCCCGCCTCGCGGCAGACCATGCGGCGCACGTCGCCGTCCGTCAGAATGCCCGACAGGCGCCCCTGACCATCCGTCACCAGCACAGTGCCCAGCCGTCCCTCGTCCAGCACGCGCAGCGCTTCTCCCGTCCGCACGGTCTCGCGCACCACGGGCAGGTTTTCGGTATGCATCAGACTTTCCACCCGCATACTCAGCCGGTGCCCCAGCGAACCGCCCGGATGAAACCGCAGAAAATCATTTTCAGTAAATGATTTCCAATGGATAAGACATACAGCAAGGGCGTCGCCCATGGCCAGCACAGCCGTGGTGGAGGCAGTGGGCGCAAGATTGAGCGGGCACGCCTCGCGGCGGACGCCGGTATCAAGCACCACATCGGCACTCTTTGCCAGCGTGGACTCCAGTCCGCCTGTCATGGCGATAAGCGAAGCCCCCAGACTGCGCAATGCGGGCAGAATGGCGTTCAGTTCGTCAGTCTCGCCGGAATTGGATATGGCGATGATGACATCATCACTGCGCAGCATGCCCATGTCGCCGTGCGCACCTTCCACAGGGTGCAGAAAAAAAGCGGGAGTTCCTGTGGACGACAGCGTGGCCGCCAGTTTGCGGCCCACCAGGCCGGATTTACCCAGCCCGGTAATGACAACGCGGCCCGTGCAGCGTGCCATCAGTGTCAGCGCATCCACAAAACCGCCGTTCAGTCTGTCGCGCATGGCGGCAATGCCTTCAATTTCAATATCCAGCACCTCGCGCGCCAGCGGAATCCAGTCCGTGCGGCGGGTGCATTGTGCGTCCTGAGTCATAAGTTCGGAATCCCTGTTATGAGTTGCATCGCCTCCGGCCAGGGCTGTCGGATACACACCGGATGACGCTGCGATAAAAAAAGCGCATGCGGGCACACCGTGTCCGGCACGGCAGCCCGCATGCACAATATGTCGTATTTAGCAGCCGCACTCAAGGCACGACTTCAGATTTCCTTCGCACTGCAACGGGTAGCTGCCGGTAAAGCATGCCAGACAATAGTCATCCGGCGTACTGACCGACTTGAGCAGCCCCTCTATGCTGATGTAATGCAGGCTGTCCAAACCGATAAAGCGTTCTATCTCTCTTACGGAATGGTTGGCCGCAATCAGTTCGCCCTTGGAGGCAAAATCAATGCCGTAGAAACACGGAAACTTGATGGGGGGGCAGCTCACGCGGAAATGCACTTCGCGGGCGCCCAGCTCCCTCAGTTTTTTCACGCGGGTGCGGATGGTGGTACCCCGCACGATGGAATCATCCACAATGATGATGCGCTTGTCCTTGATCATATCCTTCACAGGGTTGATCTTCACCCTTACGCTGTAATCACGCATATCCTGCGAAGGCTGGATAAAGGTGCGGCCCACATAGTGGTTGCGGATCATGGCATGCTCGTACGGCAACCCCGACTGCTGGGCGTATCCCACGGCGCAGTATACGCCGGAATCGGGAAAGGGCATGACGAAGTCGGCATCCACCGGCGCTTCCGTGGCCAGCTGCTTGCCCATGGCTTTGCGGCAGAAGTAGACATTTTCTCCGAATACCATGGAATCGGGGCGGGCAAAGTAGATCAGCTCGAAGATACAGTGGTGGCGCTTTTTGCCCATATCCATATCATAGCTGTGCACCTTGCCTTTATCGATGACAATCATCTCGCCCGGCTTGACGGAACGGATAAGCTCCGCCTCCAGCAGATCAAAGGCGCACGATTCACTGGCAAAGACATGCGCGTCGCCCACTTTTCCCAGCAGCAAAGGACGAAAGCCGTGCGGGTCACGCACGGCTATCATCTTATCATTGGCCAGAATAAGCAGCGAATACGCACCGCGTGCCTCGCGGCAGGCAGCCATGACGGCTTCTTCGACAGTGCCTCCGTTCATGTGCTTGGCAATCAGATGGACAATTACCTCGCTGTCGTTGGTCGTCTGGAAAATGGAGCCGCTTTCTTCCAGTCTGGAACGAAGCTCCACGGTGTTTACCAGATTACCGTTGTGGGCGATGGCTATATCCATGTTTTTATAGCGCACACGGAACGGCTGGGCATTGCGCAGCAGCGATGCGCCGGTGGTGGAATAGCGGGTGTGGCCGATGGCGATATCGCCTTTGAGTTCTTTGCTCAGATGCCGTTCATTGAACACTTCCGGCACCAGCCCCATGCCGCGTTCTTCACGCAGGGCCGAACCGTCCCATGTTACAATGCCCGCACTTTCCTGCCCGCGGTGCTGCAGCGCATACAGTCCGAAGTAGGTCATGCGGGCGGCTTCGGCATGGTTGTATATGCCGAAGACGCCGCAGTATTCACGTTTCATGATATTATTTTTCCCCGCATACGGGCGCTTCGGTGCTGCCCGCGTAGTATTCCTGCAGGCTTTTCACGGTAAGCCCGCAGCGGCGCTGCTCGGCAATGGCCCGCGCGATGGCGTGCGCACCGGATACCGTGGTGCTGTAGGGTACCCCGTACAGCAGCGTCGCCTGCCGGATGTCCTTGGAATCCTGAACAGTACGCTTTCCGGAGGCGGTGTTCACCACCAGCGAAACCTCGCCGTTCTTTATGAAGTCCACAATGTTGGGTCTGCCCTCGTACACCTTGTACACAGGCGTACATGAAACATTGTTTTCTTCCAGCAGCTTGCATGTGCCTTTGGTGGCCAGCACCTCAAACCCCAGACCGGCGAACACACGCGCCACTTCCACAACGTAGGGTTTGTCCTTGTCGTTGACGGAAATGAAGACCTTGCCTTCCTGCGGCAGTTTCTGTCCGCCGGCGATCTGCCCCTTCATAAAGGCTTCCTCAAATGTGCGGCCCATGCCCATCACCTCGCCCGTGGAACGCATTTCGGGGCCAAGCAGAATATCGACACCCGGGAAGCGCTTGAACGGGAAGACGGATTCCTTAACGGAGAAGTAGCCTCTGCGGCGCATGCTCCACGGGTCGAGTTCGCGCAGCGGCGTTCCCATCATCACCTGTGTTGCCAGACGGGGCAGCGGCACGCCCGTGGCCTTTGAAACAAAAGGCGCGGTGCGCGAAGCGCGGGGGTTGACCTCAAGGATGAACACGCGTCCGTCCTTGATGGCGAACTGAATGTTCATGAGTCCCACCACCTTCAGCTCTGTTGCCAGCGCAACGGTCTGACGGCGGATTTCTTCCACAATATCAGCAGGCAGCGTGTGGGGCGGAATCACACAGGCAGAATCGCCGGAATGAATGCCCGCCTCTTCGATATGTTCCATAATGCCGGCAACGTAGGTATCGCACCCGTCGGAAAGGGCGTCCACGTCAACCTCTGTGGCGTTTTCAAGAAACTTATCGATAAGTATGGGATGCTCCGGAGCTTTGCCCACCGAGTTGGCAAAGTACGTCCGCAGCTGTTCCGCATCGTAAACCACTTCCATGGCACGCCCGCCCAGCACGTAGCTGGGGCGCACAACCACGGGATATCCGATGGTCTCGCTGGCTTTCAGAGCTTCTTCCAGCGACATCACGGTGTCGTTGGCAGGCTGCAGCAGATCCAGCTTCTGAATGAGCGCCTGAAAACGCTCGCGGTCTTCGGCACGGTCGATGGAATCGGGATGTGTACCCAGAATGGGCACACCGGCGCGCATGAGCGGCACGGCGAGGTTCAGCGGTGTCTGCCCGCCGAACTGCACTATGACACCGTCCGGCTTTTCCGCTTCCACAATGTTCATGACATCCTCAAAGGTCAGCGGCTCGAAATACAGCCTGTCCGAGGTGTCGTAGTCGGTGGAGACGGTTTCGGGGTTGGAGTTGACCATGATGGACTGCACGTTCATATCGCGCAGAGCGAACGATGCATGACAGCAGCAGTAGTCAAACTCGATGCCCTGCCCGATGCGGTTGGGTCCGCCGCCGAAGATGATGACCTTTTTACGGTCTTCGGCCACAAGCTCTCTGCCTGTTTCGTATGTGGAGTAATAATACGGCGTATAGGCTTCAAACTCGGCCGCGCAGGTATCCACCAGATAATAGGTGGGCCGGATGCCCATGGACTTGCGCAGATCGCGCACGGCGGATTCGGGCAGCTTCCACATTTCGGCAAGCTGTCTGTCGGAAAAACCGTATTCCTTGGCCCGCTTCATCAGCGACACAAGGTCGGGGTTCTCCGCCACCATGGAGTTTGCCAGCGCAAATCCCTTGAGGGCCGCTTCCATGTCCAGCACATCTTTGAACTGCCGCAGAAACCAGGGGTCGATGGCCGTGATTTCATACAGCTCTTCCAGCGTGAATCCGGCCAGCATGGCCAGACGCAGCCAGAATATGCGTCTGGAGTTGGGCGTGCGCAGCCGCGGCATGATGTCTTCACGCGCGGGCAGCTCTTCGCGGTAGTTGCCCCCGAAACCGGCAGCGCCCACTTCGAGCGAACGCAGGCCTTTCTGCAGGGCTTCCTTGAAGGTACGGCCTATGGCCATGGCTTCGCCCACGCTTTTCATGGCGGTGTTCAGTTCGTCGCGCGAACCGGGGAATTTTTCAAAGGTGAACCGCGGCAGCTTGATGACGCAGTAGTCGATGGACGGCTCGAACGACGCCATGGTCTCGCGGGTGATATCGTTGGGAATTTCGTCCAGCGTATAGCCCACTGCCAGCTTTGCCGCGATTTTGGCTATGGGAAAGCCGGTGGCTTTGGATGCCAGTGCGGAAGAACGCGACACACGGGGGTTCATTTCGATGACCACCATGTCGCCGTTTTCGGGGTTGATGCCGAACTGCACGTTGGAACCGCCGGTTTCCACGCCGATTTCACGCATGATGGCAATGGAGGCATCGCGCATCATCTGGTATTCGACATCGGTCAGCGTCTGGGCAGGTGCCACGGTGATGGAGTCGCCGGTATGCACGCCCATGGGATCGATGTTTTCGATGGAGCACACGATGACGCAGTTGTCATTGCGGTCGCGCATGACTTCCATCTCATATTCTTTCCAGCCCAGCACAGACTGTTCCACAAGGATTTCGCTCTGCATGCTGGCCGCAAGGCCCTGCGAAGCGATTTCCTCAAGGTCTTCCATGTTGTAGGCTATGCCGCCGCCGCTGCCGCCCAGAGTAAATGCGGGCCGCACAATAAGCGGAAAGGGCATTTCGGCGCCCAGCCTGCGCACGTCGTCCATGGTGCGGGCTATACCGCTGGCGGGCACTTTCAGGCCTATGTTGGCCATGGCCTGACGGAAAAGATCGCGGCTTTCCGCCTTGTTGATAACGTCACGGGTGGCGCCTATCAGTTCCACGCCGCACTCTTCCAGCACGCCTGTTTCGGCCACGGCAAGCGCCGTGTTCAGGCCGGTCTGACCGCCCAGAGTGGGCAACAGCGCGCAGGGTCGCTCTTTGCGGATGATGGCGGCGACGGTTTCCGGTTCAATGGGTTCGATGTACGTCCGGTCGGCAAGACCGGGATCGGTCATGATGGTGGCGGGGTTGGAGTTGACCAGCACCACCTCGTAGCCTTCTTCCTTGAGGGCCTTTACGGCCTGAGTTCCGGAGTAGTCGAATTCGCAGGCCTGTCCGATGACAATAGGCCCCGAGCCGATGACCATAATACGCTTGAGGTCGGTCCGCTTTGGCATTTCGCTTCGCTGTATGTCGTCTTGGTTAGGTGTTACACCATAAGGCGGACGCGCGAAAAAGCTGGTGAACAATCACGCTTTCCGGGCAAGGCAGTCCGGCCGCAGACGTTGCGGCACAGGGTGCGACAGCCTGCGCGCCCCGCAGTACCAGGCGAGAAAAGAAGCCCGCGGGCATCCTTTTGTGATTGTTGAGGAACATGCACACGAAGCCTATGCCCCGTCAGCAATCCCGCCTTTATACCCTTTGATGCCCCACAAACGCAAGCACCAGAGTTTGCCCTGCCGTCACAGAATGTGCCCGCGACGTTATAGAGTGCAGGAAACGCTTGCTCTTTACGGCGTGAAGCTGATAATTGCCGAGTACCTAAACCCCGCAAGAGGAGGGAACCATGCTTGCGATCCTGAAATACAAGGCCGGCAACCAGACAAGCGTGCGCCGTGCCCTGAACCACATCGGGATCCCCAACGTGATCACGGCGGACCCCGCCGAGATCGCCGCCTCGGAAGGCATCATCTTTCCCGGCGTGGGGGCCGCCGGACAGGCCATGGACGAACTGACGGCCGCCGGACTTGACGCTGTGCTCAAAGAGCAGGTGGAAGCAGGCAAACCGCTGCTGGGCATCTGTGTAGGCTGCCAGATAATGCTGGACTACAGTCAGGAAAACGATACCCGTACGCTGGGCATCATTCCCGGAGAATGCCATCTGTTCAATCCCGCGCTGGAAGACGAAACCGGCGCGCCCATCCGCGTACCGCACATGGGCTGGAACAGAGTGATACCCAGAAAGCCGTGCGCACTTTTCAAAGGCATTTCCGATGATGCCGAATTTTATTTTGTGCACAGCTACTTTCCCAACCCGCAGCCGGACTATGTCATTGCCACCACGACGTACGGCAAGGAATTCTGCTCTGTTCACGGCGGGCCGGGGCTGTGGGCCGTCCAGTTCCATCCGGAAAAAAGCGGCAGACCCGGACTGAAGCTGCTCAGCAACTTCCACGCATACTGCAAGGAGGCCGCCAATGCTCAGTAAACGGATTATCCCCTGCCTTGACGTGCGTGACGGCCGCCTGACCAAGGGCATAAAATTTCAGGGCAATGTGGACATAGGCGACCCCGTGGAAAGCGCCAGACGGTACTACGAACAGGGCGCCGACGAGATTGTTTTCTACGATATCACCGCATCGCACGAAGGGCGCGGTATCTTTCTTGATATTGTGGAAAAGGTGGCTTCGAGCATTTTCATACCTTTTTCCGTGGGCGGCGGCATAAACACCGTGGACGATATGCGCGACGCGCTCAACGCCGGTGCGGAAAAGGTTTCGGTCAATTCCGGTGCGGTGAAAGACCCTGACATCATCAGCAAAGGGGCCGCCCGTTTCGGTTCGCAGGCCATTGTGCTGGGCATGGATGTCAAGCGCGTGGCCCCGACAGAAGCCATCCCCTCGGGGTACGAAATCGTCATCCACGGCGGACGCAAACACATGGGCATGGACGCGCTGGACTGGGCGAAAACAGCAGAAGTGCTGGGTGCCGGTGAAATCTGCGTCAACTCCATAGACGCCGACGGTACCAAGGACGGCTACGAACTGACCCTGACCCGCATGATAAGCGATGCCGTGCAGATTCCCGTCATCGCCTCGGGCGGGGCCGGACATCCTGCGCATATGTATGACGCCCTGACCAAAGGCGGCGCTTCTGCAGCGCTCATCGCGTCCATTGTGCATTACGGCGAATACACCATACCCGACCTGAAAAAACAGATTCAGGCCATGGGCTGCAAAATGCGGCTGACCTGGTAACACCCCTGCAATGCAGGCCGCCGGCAATGCACACCCGGTGAAAAGCGGGTTGCGTACCGGCCACGGACTGCCGTCGGCAATGCGCTTTAACGCACGACGCTGTCTGCTTCTGCGCTGTTTACTTCTGCCCGCCATGCGCTCATACGCTGCATGGCGGGCTGTTTTTTCCGCTGACAACACCGCCTCGCGCGGCACGCCACAGGAACACTCAATGAGCATACGTCCCGCCACCCGCCGTGATACCGAAGCCATACTGGACATCTGGCTTGAAGCGTCCATCGCGGCGCACAGCTTTATCGATGCCGCATTCTGGCGCGACAACATTGAAGCCATGCGCACCGTCTATCTGCCTTCGGCCACAACAGTTTGCGTATACGACACACCGCAGGGCATCACGGGTTTTTACGCACTGCACAAACGCCATCTGGCCGCGCTGTTTGTGGCGCCACGGCGACAGCGCAACGGCACAGGACGCTGCCTTTTTGCCCATGCACTGCGTCAGGCGGGCGGCCTGACTCTTAATGTCTACGCCGAAAACCGGCAGGCCTGCGACTTTTATCTGGCGCAGGGGTGCACCATAGCAGCCCGCAACACCGACCCGCACACCGGCAGGGCAGAATACATAATGACCTGTGCCCCCGCAGAGGGATAAAACCCGCAGCGGTGTGCAGCCGCTGATGCCGCAGTACTAAAAACGCCCCGGACGCGCCACATGCGCGCCGGAGCGTTTTTCCTGTGTGAGCCTGTACGGTCACAAACTCAGAGTGCGGAAGAATCGGCTGCGGGCACTTGCCCGCAGAAACCGGCGGTTCTTTTACAGAACCGCCGGCGGGTTATCATCAGGCGCTTTTCAGGTTCTGACGCGCCTTGGTATTTGCTTTAAGCAGTACGGAACTGAGCTGTTCGATATCCACGGGTTTTTCCAGATACGCGAATGCGCCCAGCTTCATGCATTCTTCGCGGTCCGCTTCCGAACCCTGACCGGTCAGAATGATCACTTCCACTTCAGGACGGGTTTCCTTTACGCGGCGCAGTACTTCCTTGCCGTCCACTCCGGGCATTTTCAGGTCAAGAATCATCACTTCCGGCTGATCGCGTTCCACGATCTCCAGTGCCGATTCACCGTCATATGCCACGGCGGAACCCATTTCGCGCACTTCCAGCCGCTGCGAAAGCGTCTGGGCAAAGTCGCGCTCATCGTCCACCACCAGCACTCTGTTGGGCAATTCAAAATTGCACTGCCGGTAAATGGACGGGGTATGAATGTCACGACCGCCCACCACACGCACGTCATCCACTCCGGGCATGTCGATAACAGCAGCCCGCAGCGTGGTGCCCAGCCGCTCAAGGTCGGACACATGACCGTTGACCGTCAGTGTGACCGTGCCGGCATCTGCCGCCACAGCCACAAAATGGCCCTTGGTGGCCAGCTGCACTTCCACCTGAGCAGCCAGCAGCGCATCCTGCGCTGTTTTTCTGCTGCGGGCGTCGGGTTGCACGGCCTCACGGCCCAGCATTTCCTTCACAAGGGCGGCAGCCTCCAGCGGGGTGCTTTTATCCACGGGTATGACAATGTCATACAGCCCGGCAGCCCACGGGTCGGTATTGCCGGTCAGGGTGTTCACCCATTCCGCGGCATCGGAATCACCTGCGCGCATGGTTTTCTGCGCGTCGCTCTCTGATATGCCCAGCGTTGCGGCAGCCGCAAGCCGTGCATCCCTGTTGGCGATAAGACACACCTTGAGCGCGTGTTTTACCGCCGCAGGCACCATCATGGCGGTAAACCCGCCGAACATGACGTTTTCCTTGACCAGATATTCAGCAACAATCATGCGGAACCACGCTCTGGCGCGTTCCCTGTCGTTGGTGAACGAATTGAAGATGGACGGCTTGGCGTCGAAAGCCTTGCGCAGGCGCGACGCACTGATGCCGGAACGGCGCGAAGCCTCTTCAACCACGGTGTCATCAGTAACAAAACTGTATCCGGTAGCCTCCCGGATGGCGCTCAGGTACTGGTCTTCGTGGCAGTAGATCCCATAGTGGACAGCGATGACAGACATAGTTCCTCTCCTTACACCTGCATGGTCGGCCGGGGCGGTCCTGCTTACCACCCTTTCTCTTCGAGAATGGCCTGAATCTTTTCACGGGTCTTTTCTTCCGCGATGACCAGCTTTTTAGCGCTGGCCTCTTGGATTTTTTCCGTCAGACTGTTGATGTCGGCGGACTTTTCCACAAAATCCATGGCGCCGTGTTTCATTACTTCAACACCGCGCTCCACGGTGGCATGACCTGTCAGCACAATGACCTGAACATCGTCATTGGCATCTTTCATGCGTTTAAGGGTTTCCAGCCCGTCCAGTTCGGGCATCTGAAAATCAAGCACGATGGCATCGAACGACCGGCGCGCCACCAGAGCCAGCGCCTCGATGGGCGATGTGGCAGTGGTCACATCCATACCGCGGGCACGCATGCGTTCTGCCAGCGCATCCAGAAATTCCTGTTCGTCATCGACGATAAGCACTTTTTCAGACATATCCGTTCTCCTTCGATAAGGATCATATCCGTATGCCGGAGCACGGCACGAAGCCGCGCTCCGGCTTGTATCAGGCAGTTACATGCCTACTCTGGGCACGGTGATGGGCATGCCCATAAGCGGCCAGACCACCAGAACGAAAACCCCGACCACTACCAGCAGCAGCGCACTGGCGACCAGCCCGTACTTGAAGAACTCGCCGGAAGTGAACTGACCGGAATCGTACGCGATGGCGTTGGGGGCCGCCCCCACCAGCAACAGGAAGGGCATACCCGCCACAACCAGCGCACCGAAGAGAATAACCTCGGGCGATACGCCGAGATACGGCGCTATAACCAGCGCCACCGGCAGCGATATGGCTATGGCGGCCACGTTCATGATGAAGTTGGTCATCATCAGCACAAAGAAGCAGATGCTCATGACAAAGACAAACCAGTGGGCTTTTTCGAACATGACCAGCCAGTTGACGGCCAGCCACTTTGCCGCGCCGGTTTCCCACAGGCAGTAGCCTATGCTCATGGCGCCCGCAAACAGCAGGATGATGTTCCACGGCACATCTTCAAGATCCTTGATATCCAGAATCTTGAATACGAAAAACGCGATGCTGGAAATGAGGATGATGGCCGTTTTGTCCAGCATTTTAAGCATGGGGAAGAACGACCGCAGGCTCATGACCAGAATGACAATGCCCACGATAAGGGCGGCCATGATTTCCTTGCGGGTCAGGGGCCCCATCTGCTTGTTCAGTTCTCTGGCCTTTTCACGCAGTCCGGGTATGGTGTCGCGTTCGGGCTTGCAGAAAATCATGAAGAAGCCCCACAGCAGAAACACCATGAGCCAGCCGATGGGGGCCATGTAGTAGGTAAGCTCGAAGAACGAGACCTCGGTACCCACTATCTCCTTGAAAAAGCCTACGGCCACGGCACCGCGGGCGGCACCGAGCAGCGTGATGATGGAGCCTGCGCCGGCCACATAGGCCATGCCGATGAACAGCCCCTTACCAAAACGGGTCTTGCTGCCGGTGTCGTCGTACAGAGCATAAATGGCCAGCAGCAGCGGATACACGGTGGCCGCCACCGCAGTATGTGCCATAATATGCGTCAGCAGCGCGGTGACCACAAACACGCCCAGATAGATGCGGCTTGTTTTTTCACCCACGACCATCAGCATTTTATAGGCAAGTCGCTTTGTCAGCCCGGTTTTGGTAAACACCAGACCGATCATGATGGAAGCAAAAATAAAGAGCACCGACGGGTCCATGAAGTCCTTGAACGCTTTTTCGGGCGGACGGACAAAGAAAAGAACCTGCAGCACGCCGATACCCAGACTGGTGATGCCGATGGGCACCACCTCGAACACCCACCACAGACCGGCAAACATAAATACGGCAAGAGCACCCTTGGCCTCTTTCGAAAGCGGGAACCGTTCACCCAGCGGATCCACCGCATCCGGCCACGCCGGAGAATAGTAGATCACCAGAAAAGCAGTCACCCCCAGCAACATGAAGCACAGTCTCTTCCAGTCAAACGATGTCGATTGAGCTTTGGTAGACATACGTTGTTCCTTTTTCAAAAAAGCACCCCGGCTAACCGGCGGCACACTCCGTAATTTTTGTTCTCAGATAGTCGAAAACATCGCCCAGACGCAGCACACCCGTCACTTTCCCCTCTTTGCGTACCAGCAGCGGCTGGTGCACACCCAGAATGTAGCGGTGCAGTGCGTGTTCCACCGTGTCGGATTCCTCCACGTATTCGCTCTGTTCAGGCACATGCATGATGTCTGTTATTTTGCACGAGCCCGCTTTGACACACAGCGAAGCAGTGGGGTCGGACCACAGACCGAAGTCGCGGATAAGCCGGTTCACAAGGTCGGAAGTAAGCGTTCTGCCCTGATAGCGTTCAGGGTCCACATGCTCGTACTTCGGCTCAAGTGATTTGAACACGTCCAGCATGGTCAGCTTTGCGACCACCGTGCCGCCACGTGTCACCAGCACGTCACGGTGCGGTTTACCGGTGCCTTTTTCGCGGCAGTGCTGCTCCAGCGCCATAAACGCATCGGCCAGAACACCGCCTTCTTCGATGACAACATACTCGGAAACAGGGATCATAACATCCCGTACTAAGGGTGTTTCCATACATCCTCCATTGCTAGGCGGCCCTGCAAGGGGCCTACTCCGCGCCCTGCAGCGCCGCTTCCTCGGCAGCCGCCGCAATGACCTCAGAGAGCTGACTGATGTCCACCGGCTTATTAAGATACTCGTAAGCACCAATAACCCTGGCAGAATCCTCGTCCTTACGGCCTCCGTGCCCTGTCAGCATAATAACCTGCATCCGCGGACATTGTTTGCGGACATGACGCAGCACTTCCAGCCCGTCCATGCCGGGAAGCCTGAGATCAAGAACCATCACCGATGCCCCGCAGTCATTCACAATCTGCAATGCGTGCTCCCCGTCATGAGCCGTGTCCACGGTCATGCCGCGGATTCGCAGACGTTCGGCCAAGGTCTGTACAAAGTCGACCTCGTCATCCACCAGCAAAACGTGAATAGTCATGTCAGTCTCCACCCTTGTTTTCCCTAACCGCGCCCCTGCGGGCTGCCTTTGCCGGACTGCTGCACGCCTGTGCATTGTCTGCGGCGTCTGGCAAGCTTTGCCTGTCCCACTGCCAGAGACAGCCTGACAAGCAGCGCATCCAGCGCAAACGGGATATAGATGTCATCAAAGGCTCCGTTTTTCATGCCTTCAATGGAAAGTCGCACCTGATTTTTCCGTACCATCAAGATAACCTGTGCGCAGGCATCAGGACGACCCACCTGGGTCAGAAACCGCATCACCTCGGACCCCACCTCTTCCGTGCCGAAAACCAGCACGTCTGTTTCCGGCGCAAACAACATCATGCGCGCCTCGTCCAGACTGCGGCAGACGGTGCAGGCTATGCCCAGCTCCGCCAGCCTTCCGGTCAGGTTGTCCGCAAACTGCCGGTCGGAATCATACACAGCCACCACAGCGTTTTTCATGCCTGACCCTCCCGGAGCATCGCCACGGTGTATGAATCCGGTCGGGCGCCCTGCAAACCTGCAGCGCCGGATGCATACAATGCCGTGCCGCGGCACGGTAAGGATGAAGGCATTTCCAGACAGCTTGTGTATCTGCGCATGAATCGTTCCTTGTCTTTGTGAAAATAAAGGCAAGGAACGTGCCAACAGAGAGTGAGTAGTTATCTTGGTACATTAAACCGATTGTTAAAAAAAGCACACACTATGATGAAACAAAATAAATCAATCATGGCGCCCAAGCCAGATACGATTTAATACATTTTAAGACGCAAAAAACGTTTCGATTTGTCCGACTGATGAATCAGACCGCAGAAAACCGCCGGCACCGGCCAGAAGAGACTGAGCCAGTGCCAGTTCGGGAGAGCTGTCAGGCTGCGGAAGGGGACCGCCGCTGACATTGAAACGCACCGTAAGCCCACTGCCCGCAGCCTCGCCCGTCAGCGTGACGGAAGAAGCAGCAGGAAGCACCCCGAAAAGCGCATCCATCACGTGGAAAAGCACCATCTGGAACTGTACGGGATCGGTGGAAAAAGAAATGCCCGCAGGAGTCATCCCGTGGGCAAGCGAAATCTCTTTGAGCCGTGCAAAACGGCTGCAGATGAAAACAAAATAATCAAGCCATTCGGCTGCATTCAGTGTGGCAACAGGGGTGTCGGGGCTGTGGGCCAGACGCGAAAGAGCAGCGCATATGTCCATACCCCGCTTTGCCTGCGTGCCGATACGCCCCAGACTTTTTTCAAAGATTTCCCGTCTGGGAAAATCCTCCTTGTGCATCATCAGCACATCTTCCAGCAGCCCGCCCGACTCGCGCATGGTTGCCAGCACATTGCGCATTTCATGCGTCAGGGCCGCGGTTATGCGCCCCATGTACGCCGCCTTGTCTTGCTCATGCGTCATGAGCCCTCCCGTTTACGGTACCGTGCCTGCCACACGGCACGCGTTTTCACGAGCCGGCACCTGTCCGCGCGACCTGCCGACGGGCAGCATCAGGCGCCGTTAACGGCTTCGTGAATTTTACCTATAAGGTCGTCAATGCTGATGGGCTTGACCAGATAATCGAACGCCCCCAGCCTCATGCCTTCAATTCCATCCCTTGTAGAGCCCTTTCCTGTCAACAGGATAACGGGCAAATCGGGCATATTTGTGCGCACCTGCCGCAACACGTCCAGCCCGTTCATGCCGGGCATCATCACGTCAACCACCATAACGTCCGGCCTGTGCGCGGTAACAAGACGCAGCGCCTCTTCCCCGTCGGTGGTCACATCGGCCTGCAATCCGCGCAGCCGCAACCGCTCAGCCAGCGTTCCGGCAAATTCAATTTCATCGTCAACCAGCAGCACCTTCAGCTCAGACATCGCCTAAGACTCCTCCTGCGGCTTTGCACGCTTGGGCAGTTCAATGGTGAACGTCGATCCCTTGCCTTCCTCGCTGGCAACCGCAATGCGCCCGCCCAGCTTCTGCACGATACCATAGGTGATCGCCAGTCCAAGACCGGTGCCTTCCGCACCCTTGGTGGTAAAGAAGGGTTCGAATATATGACTCAGCACTTCATCAGACATTCCCACGCCGTTGTCCGTTATCAGCACGGCAACGGTATCCAGATCGACGGAGCGGGTGGTTATCTGCACCCTGCCGCCGTTATCAACTGCCGCTATGGCGTTATTGATGATATTCAGAAAAACCTGCTGCAGCTGTCCGCGGTCGGATGAAATACGCGGCAGATCGTCATCCAGATTCAGTTCAAGACTGATATTGCGGTACAGGCTCTCTTTTTCCAGAAAACCGAGCACCTCGCGCACAATCTCGTTGACGTCCAGCGGTTCGACCTGCACTTCCATGCGGCGGGCAAAGCCCAGCAGCCGGTGCGTAATGGTGCGGCAGCGCGAAACGGACTGCAGCACAGAGGCCACAAGCTCGGGAAATTTCGCCCTGATGATCTCATCGTTTCCGTGCTCCATCAGGTCATTCATCAGCCCTGCTTTCTCGTTGATGATGGCAAGCGGGTTGTTTATTTCATGTGCCACTCCGGCAGCCAGCCGTCCGATGGAAGACAGCTTGTGCGCATGCTCCACCTCGCGGAACGCCGCCGCACGCTTGTCGTCCGCTTCGCGTATGCGGCGCACCAGCACGCCCGTCAGAGCCCAGACCACAAAAACAATCAGCACCGTGCTGCCCAGAAATAACGTGAGCATTTCCATGCGCAGCTTGTTCCACGCCTTGTATGCCACACTTATGGGCTGCACCAGCACAAGCGTCAGCTCCGGATTGCCGAAATTCACATGCCCCACAAAAATCTTCTGCCCGTTCAGTCCGGTGCTTTCCACCACTTCGGGCTGATGCGTGCCTGGCCCCACCGTTATGGCAGCCTTTTCCAGCACCTTGCCGAAATGCCGCGAGTCGGTCTGCATCACACCGGCCCTGTTGATAAGAAAAGCGTCGGACTGGGAGCCCAGCCCCATGGCGGCTATGAGTTCTTCAAACCGGTCGGTGTTGATGGTGGCCCGCACCACCCAGCGCGCACCGTCTTCGTCCAGATGTTCCACTGCTATGGCCACATGCGGGATACCGCGGTATCCCATGAACACATCACTGATGTATGTGCCGCGCACACGGACCTGCTGGAACCAGTCCTGACCGGAATAATCTTTGTTTTTAAGATCATACGGACCGACATAGCTTACCTGCGTGCCGTTGGCGTTTATAAGCCCGAAGTCCACAAAGCCGGCCAGTTCTTTTTTGGCGGCGTGGTACACACGGTTCAGGGCTTTTTCATCTTTAAGCTGATCGTAGGTATAGGCTCCGGCTATAAAAGCCACGGAAGCCAGCCGTTCATGCAGAAAAAGCTCAAATGAATGGCGTGTCTTGTTTATCAGGGTCCGCACCTGGCTTTCCGCCTGATTTTTAAGCGAATCCTGATACATGAAAAAGTTTATGGCAGCCATCAGCGCCAGCGGCACCACCGAGACGGACACAATCAGAATGATAATATTGCGCCGCAGATAATAATACCTCTGCGACGACTGTGTGCCGCCCAGCGGGTCAAACAGCCGGACGAGCCAGCCCTGTCTGCTGCAGTGTTGCTGCTCCATGGCAACCCCTTTATTCCTTATTCGTCACGCGGAACGAGAACCGCCCCCGGACGGAGCGTTCTGGCCAGATAGGCGTTTATGACATCTCTGCGCCTGCCGACCACGGAGTCATATACCTCAATACGCTTCCAGTGAAGGTATTCATAGTATTCTTCTTCTATCCCGCAACATATGACCACGTCCACATGTTCGCGCAATATAAGGTGGCACAGCTCTTCGGCAGAAGCATGCGGCAGCACGATGGTGCGTTCTTCCTCCACCAGATTGCGCCCGCCGGTACGGCCCAGCCAGATTTCCGTCGCCAGATCAAACCGCGGAGCCACATCGCTGCCGTGCAGCGTGACCAGTATCCTTTTATTCATAGTCCGACACCACCCCCGAGGCCACCATCCGGCGGTCTCCTTATACCTCCTGCGTATCAGGAGGATTCTATTTCGTAATGCTTCATCTTGCGCCAAAGTGTGGAACGTGCCCAGCCCAGAATCTCCGCAGCCCTGTTCTTGCGCCCCTTGGCCTGCAGCAGGGCGTCCAGAATCATCTTGCGCTCCATGTCGGCCCAGTTGACGGCGCCCGACGCCGCAGAAGATACAGGTGCCGGCATGCCGGGCGGGGGCATCATACCCGCGGGGGGCGCTTCGGGGGCAGGCTGCACGCCGTATCCCGTTCCGGCAGGCACACCAGCCGGCTGCTCCATAAGATACCGCGGCAGATGCTCCACCTCTATGGTTTCCTGACCGCATACGTTGACGCAGTATTCCACAACATTGCGCAATTCGCGCACGTTGCCGGGAAATGCGTAATTTTCCAGAAAATACAGCGCATCCTGCGAAAATCCGGTAACTTTCTTGCCGAATTCCTCGCTGAACACATGCACGAAGTGATTCAGGAAAAGATTAATGTCCTCACCGCGCTCGCGCAGGGGGGGCATATGAAAACGAACCACATTGAGCCGGTACAGAAGATCCTCGCGGAACTTGCCCTCGCGCACCATCTGCCTGAGATCCCTGTGAGTGGCCGCCACTATGCGCACATCCACGTTGACCCCTTTGGTACTGCCCAGCGGATGAATGACTTTGTCATCCAGAAAAGTAAGCAGCTTCACCTGCAGCGAAAGCGGCAGATCACCGATTTCCGTCAGAAAAAGCGTGCCGTTGTGTGCCATGCGGAACCGGCCTGGCTTGCTTTCCGTGGCACCGGTGAACGCCCCCTTGCTATGGCCGAACAACTCCGACTCCAGCAACGTTTCGGGCAGCGCTCCGCAGTTGACTTTTACAAACGGCCCCTTGGCTCTGGCAGAAGCGTTGTGAATCGCCTCCGCCAGCAGGTCTTTGCCGGTTCCGGTCTCACCGGTCACCAGCACGGATGAATCTGTCTGGGCAATGCCGGGCACCATCTGAAAAATGCGCTCCATCTCGTGGCTATGCCCGATCATGTCGCCGAAACCGTACGACCAGCCCTGCTTTATCTCAAGCTCCTGCAGGATGCGTATGTCTTCCAGCGCCTCCACATAACCGGCAATGCTCCCGTCCGGCGCAAGCACCGGCGCAAAAGTGGCCCGCACAGGAATCTTCCTGCGTTCCTTGCTGACTATGTTGGCATCGACACAGACAGCGGCACCCGTATCTTCCACCTTGGCAAGCGGGCACTTGTCCGGACACAGGCTGCTGCGCATGACATACATGCAGTGCAGACCGCGGGCTTCTTCCAGAGAAAAACCGGTGAGCACCTGCGCGGCCTCGTTTATAAACAATACCTTACGCTCCGGCGAAATAACCGCCAGCGGCAGCGGAATGGTATCGAGCAGCGGCCCGGCCTCCACCGACATGGCAAACAGCCCCTCCACAAGAGGCGTCACACCAGCAGAAGCCGTGCCTTTTGCAGTCCGATCACTCACAGCTATACCCCCGCATTTCCCGGATACCGCAGACACGCGGACCGGTATGTTTCAAATCATATGAATTCGAGACATACTGAATGTATCAAAACTTTGCAATACGCGTCTTGCGCCTTTTTTCTCAAATAAAAAAGGGAAATAAAGCAGCATATTACTAATGTGGCACAATACATGCTATTATAACAGGAAAGACCTCCGGATGTCCGGCGCCTGAAACACCCGCGGCAATGCCGGTCGCATACGGCATACGCCCGCAACGACAGCAGCGGAGACCGCGCCGCAGGTCACATTTTTCTGCAAACACTCTTCAACAGGCTTGACGAGTGTTCCTCTCCGGGCCTGCACCCGGACGGCGACAGAGGATCGCCGTCACCCGCAACCGCTTCCTGCCCGTGGCGGCTGCGGAATCATCCTCTGCCTGCCGGTGCTTCCTGCCCGTTGGCACCGGCCCCGACAGAAAAGGGCCGGAAGCTTGCGCTTCCGGCCCTTTCTCTTTTACTCCAAAGCCTTCTTGGCCTTGTCTTTCAAATCCTGCATCTGCTCTCCGGCCTGTTCCACGGCCTGATCAATCTTTTTACCGGCCTTTTCCGCAGGTCCTTCTTCACTGCAGCCCGCAAGCCCCAGCGCAAACAGCATAACACAGGCAACAGCAGCCAGTTGCAGCCATTTTGTCATAAGTATCTCCTTACAGTAAAGTTCTCCTGTCCGCCTTCAGTTTACCTGACGGCATGCGGCATGCACTGCATGCAAATGCAGCAGAGCTGCCGGCAGACTGCAGCCCTCTCTGTGACGGGCCGGTCAGTGCATTGCAGACGGACATATTTCCCCGCTTATACATAAAGCACACATTTTTTGCGAGTCTCTTTTTCAACAGGAGCATACATCCGGTGCATCCGCAGTGTCCGTGCCGTCTCCTTCACTTCGGGAGCCGCCGCAAAAGCTGCCGCCTTTCACCAGTCGCACACGCAACCGGCAATCCGGCAGGAAACAAGAGAGAAAATCGGGGTACTCTGCTGCAAAAAACAAAATCTCCCGCGCAGAACACGGGAGAAAAGGGTACCGCCTATCTGCCCAGCTGATACTTGCGTACTGCGCGGTTATGCTCTGTCAGCGTACTGCTGAAATGATGAGAGCCGTCGCCGCGCGAGACAAAATACAGATAGTTGTGCTGTTCCGGCCGCAGCGCCGCGGCAAGGGAATCCAGCCCCGGAGAGCAGATAGGGCCCGGCGGCAGGCCTTTATGCCGGTAGGTATTATAGGGATTTTCCGCATCGCGCAGATGAGTGCGGGTCAGGTTGCCGTCAAAGGATTCTCCCAGCCCGTAGATGACAGTGGGGTCACACTGCATAAGCATGCCCCGCCTCAGGCGCGCGGCATACACACCGGCTATGCGCTCGCGTTCGGAAGGCAGTCCGGTTTCTTTTTCCACCAGCGAGGCGAGAATGACCAGCCTTCCCAGCTCTTCCGGCTGAGGTTCATCCTGCCGGACACCGGCTTCGTGTTCCGGCGCTTGTGCGGACCACAGCAATGCAGACTTGCGGTAGAACATACTCACCAGCATATCCGCCACGGCACGGGCGGAAGCCCTGTTCATCTCCGGCGGACGCTGCAGCATGTACGTTTCCGGAAAAAGGTAGCCCTCTGCAGAATCGAAAGGGATTTTCCAGTGCCCGAGAAATTCCGGATCGTGGATAACCGCCCTGAAATCTTCATACCGGGCAAAACCGCCCTGTTCCACCAGACGGGCCACCTCCCACCACGGCAAACCTTCGCGCAGCGCCAGCGGATGAACCACCGGCGTGCCGTTCACCACGGCGTCCAGCACCCTGCCGGGGGTCCAGCCGGTATTCACCAGAAATTCTCCCGCGTGTACGGCTCCGGTCTGCTTTCTGTACATGCCCAGCAGACGGAACCGCGTCACATCCGTTATGGCTCCGGCCTGCCTGAGCTGCCACGCCACACGGATAAACGTCGAACCGGGCCGTATCTGCACGGTCACATCGCGCCCGTTCTTTTCCGGCGGCGTGGTCATGAACATCCACGCATCCAGAACCACATAGACCGCCACGGCCAGCAGCAACGCCAGCGCCGCGGCAGGCAGCACGCGCAATCTGCGCCGCAGGCGCACAGCACCGCCGCGAGCCGCATCCGAGTTGTCCTGCTCCGGCGCGCCATCTGCGGAAGATGCCGCCGGATGCCGTTCTGCCGGTTCCTGCTGCGGGTTCTCGTTCATTATCCTTCCAAAGGTATACGCCGGTCTTCCGGCAGGTTCAGAAACGATTCAAGAATACGCACTGCGGCCTGCTGATCCACCACGGCTTCACGCTCACGGAATGATAACCCCGCCTCGCGCAGGTCTTCACCCGCCTCGAACGAACTGAGTTCTTCCGCCACCAGATAGACAGGCAGGCTGCTTCTTCTGCGCAACCGTGCCACAAAATTCCGCACCTGACGGGTGATCAGCGTTTCTTCACCGCCGGCAAGCAGCGGCAACCCCACCACCACACCGGCCGGACGCTCTTCCTCCACCACCGACAGCAGCTCTGCAAAAAAAGCATCACGAGTGCTCATTACAATAGTCCGCCGCGGAAAGGCCATCATGCCGGCGCCGTCTGTAACAGCTATGCCGGTACGCCGTGTCCCGTAATCAATACCCAGATATTTCATGCAATACGCCCTGCGCGGATAAGGCCGCGCGCCAAAAAATGATGGCTGATTGTGCGATGTGTATAACGGGTTGCAGCACTGTCGTCCACAGAAGCCCGGCAACTGCATCCAGGGCACACAACTGCCCGCAGAAGGCTCCGCAGCGTATCATCTGCCGCCGTGCACAGGCATTCCGCCGTTCTCCGTATGCGGCATTTGCGGCACATCCGGTGCCACGCATGCACAAAGACACGGACGGCCTTACGGGGTGCAGAAAACCACACGCGGCGGGCGCCCTGCTGCCCGGCGGAAACAAGACAACCTGCCGGCACGGCACAAAAAAAAAGCGCACGGAATATTCCGTGCGCCTTGATATACTCCGGTTTCACCGCAAAAACGCTGACCGGACGCTAGTCCTGCTCGTCCACCATGCGCACCGGTCCGCCATCCTGCGATGCGGTAAGCCGCTTGCGCCATTGTTTGCGCCAGTCTTCCCCTGCCTGCGACTCTGCCAGCCACTCCACGGTGTGCAGCACGGGACGTTTGTCTTTCAGTTCCATCAGCGTTCTGGCTATGCCCACCTTGCACGACGGGCATCCCACCACAACGGGAGCCTGCGCATCATACCCAGCAAGATCTGCTTCCAGACGGGATTTTTTACGGCTGCGCAGCCTGTTGTAGATGGTCGGGCTGGTCATGGCACCCATGCCCGACTCGCCGCAGCAACCGGGGGTAAGCTGCACCTGCGCACCGGTGAATGCTTCCAGTGCGGCGCGGTAGATGCCGCCGGCCTTGCCTTTGTGCACCCCCGTCCATTCAGCATGGCAGGAAGAATGGTACAGAAGGCGCCGTCCTGCAGCGGAGCGGACAGGTTCCAGCCGTTCCACCAGCAACTGCACAAGGTCCTTGTGCTGCAGTTCCGTATTGGGCTGCCCCGCCAGACCGTAACGCGTGATACCGTCGCGGCACGAACCGCAGGCGGTGATAATGTGCGAGACCGTCAGGCCCTGCTGCGCCGCAAGATCAAACATGGAACGCATGGCCTCTATGTTACGCTCGCGGTTGCGGGAAAACTGTTCGCTCTGTCCCGCGGCAAGCAGCGGATACCCGCAGCACAGATGCCGCTGAGGCATCACAACGGCCACACCGGCCTTGAGCAGCAGCATGAGTCCCGCCAGCCCGATGTTGCGGTAAAAAAGACTGCCGCCGCAGCCGGGAAAATAGAACACGGCCTCCGTCACGCTGCCGCCGGTTCTGGAGGGGCCTTCCGGCACAAAAATGGACCCTTTGTCCAGCCGCAGAGCCTCTGCAAGATTCTGGTAGCCGAGTTCCGGCCCCGGTGCGGAAAACAACGGACTTTCCGCGCGCTGCCGCCAGCCGGCAGGCACCAGACCGAGGACACGGTTCTGCATTTTCTGTCCGAAAGCAGCAGCCTTGGCCGCTCTGGGCACACGCGCGGCAGGATCATTTGCCAGATAGTTCAGCACCCTGCTTTTAACGGGATGAAAACCGCCGTTTTCCTCTTCCACAAACGAACGCAGATGCAGCGCCACGTCGGACGAATTGATTTTCACAGGGCAGACCGCCGTGCACTTGCCGCATCCGGTGCAGTGCTCCATCAGCCTGTTAAGAGAAGCCATCAGCGACGAATCGGGTTTGCCCTTGTTGACCTGCGAATAATAAATGGCCTCGATGAGCGCCCCGAGACTGATGTTCTTGTTGCGCGGGTGGTGCTGCAGGTCCCGTTCCGGATAGAACATGGGGCATACGTTTTTGCATTTGCCGCAGCGCGTGCATACCTGAATATTGGTCAGCAGGTTGATAAGACGCTGCTTGTCAGGCAGGCCGCTGCCCGCAATATCCTGAATGAGCCTGTTAAAAGAAAAGGTGAACGGCTTCACAGGCGTTTCATACTGCGTCAGCTTGGCAGGGTTCAGAATATTGCGCGGGTCCACAAGGTCTTTGTATTCTTTCAGGCTTTCCATCTTTTCGCGCGAAAGAAACTTGATCTTTGTGATGCCTATACCGTGCTCACCCGAGACTTCGCCGTGCATCTCCTGCGCCTTGGACATTACCCGCTCGGCCACCTGTTCCGCATTGTGCAGCATGATGGCATCGTTGGAATCCACAGGAATGTTCACATGGCAGTTGCCGTCGCCGGCATGCATGTGGTTGGCCACCACAATGCGCGTGGCCAGCATGTGTGCGACAATACGGTCCAGCTTTCTGCCCAGCGAAGGGTAATTTTCCTTGAGCAGGGCAAAAAACGCCGTGGCTCTTTCGAGCATTTCCTGATCGGAAATTTCGGAAAACGGCACCTTGCCCTGAGCCACCTTTGAAGCAAAGGAAAATTCCTTGTTGAACTCTCTGTCTTCCAGCGGCATGCCTTGCAGGCGTCCTGCCTCCTGCAATGCAGTGCGGAAAGCCTGCGCAGTGCATTCAAGGTTCAGCTGCTCCAGAAACAGCGAAAAATCGGGAATACTGTCAATGGGGATGACAATGTCCTCGTTGATCTTGAATCCGGATGTACGGCGGGCTATGGCCGAAAGTTTGTGCCGGTCTTCCCAGAACAGTTCCGCTTCTCTGGCGTCGCGCGCCACAAACACATCCACATTGTCGTAGGGCCCGCATATGTCCACCACGTCACGCACGGACTGTTCAAGCGCATCCACGTTGTTACTGTCCAGCTGCAGGATAAGCACCGATATGGGCGTGCCTTCGTACCGCGCTGACTTTTTCTGATATTCAATGGCTTCAACATATTTGGGGCCGAATTCTTCCAGCGCGGAAATCTTTACAAGGTCGCCCTTGACGCGGATATCGTCGCGCAGTGCAACCACCTGCTTGATAACCTGCATGGCGTTCTGCATGCTGCGCCCGAAAAATTCCAGCACCAGCACGCGCGAATGTTTCTGTGCCGGATACAGAACAAAACAGGCTTCCGTGATGATGCCGTCCACGCCTTCTTTCTGCACACCCGGCAGACCGCCCAGCGTTTTATTGGTCACGTCTTTACCCAGACCGGCCTTGCGTATCTGGTCGCCGCGCAGCGTCACCACCTTGCGCACCCCGCCGCTTACATCGCGCACCTCAAAAACCGCCGTCTCGTTTTCCATTATCTTGTGACGGGGATGGTCTTTGCGCTCCACGTCGATTATCTCGCCCGTGGGGGTCACCATGCGGTAGCTCAGCAGGTTGTCCAGCGTTGTGCCGTATTCAAAAGCAAACGGCCCGCCGGAGTTTTCCGAAACGTTTCCACCGATGGTGGAAGCCGTCTTGGAGGCGGGGTCCACGGTGAACAGCACGCCTTCGCGTCCGGCGGCTTCGATGGCTTCGGAGGTAATGACACCGGCTTCGCAGCAGAGCACCATGGAACCGGTGTCCACATAGCGGATGCGCGACAGCTTCTGCAGGCTCATGACCACGGTGCGCTTGCGTGCGGGCACGGCGCCGCCGGTCAGCCCCGAACCGCCGCCCCGCGGGATAAGCGCAAACTTCATCTCGTTGGCAAGACGCACCACGGCGCTTACCTGCTCGGCGGAAGAAGGAGAAACAACCAGCAAAGGCAGTTCCATGCGCAGGTCGGTGGCATCGGTGGAGCTTTCCACCAGCGAGTTGGGCCGCGTATCTATATTGTCTTTGGGAAGAATCTGGGAAAGACGTCTGATAAGATCCTGCCGGTAGTCCATGTCTGCGTCGTAGGCGCTCCAGAACATGGTCAGCCCTTCGCCAAGCGTGTTGGCGTAATGATGGGCCAGAGCAGGCGACGCTTTCTCCCACTTTCCCTGCACGCTGGTGCGTACGGTGGCAGCATCGATGAACGGGTTATAACGGACAAGGAACAGCTCTTCGGCAAGTTCCATGGCCAGTTCGCGCACGGCTTCCGGCCAGTCCTCGAACTCGTCGAGGGGTATCCGCAGCACCCTGTTCACCAGAAATTCCGAAGAAATGGAAATGTGGGGACCTTTGTGCGGCATGGTTGATCGAATCCTCTTTAGCGTTGAAGCGTGAACTCTCTTGCATAGACACTCGGGCGCCGGTTGGCAAGCGCACTGTGCGACCGCTCAAAGGATATTTTTTCCTGCTGCACAGACAAGTCATGAGTGCGGGAAATAAGACAAAATTCCGGTCAGAGTCCTTTTTTGCCACCGGTTTCGGTCACTATTCCGGCACCCTTTGCGGACAGGATTACGGACATTTCGGCACGTTACGTTAAAAACGACAGGCGCAAAAATTCCGGCCGCGCAAGCGGCGCCCGCGCGGAGCCGCCACGCAGAGACCGTCCGGCGGAGCACTAGGGGGCACCATGCTCCATCTGACGCCGCACCACAGCCATATCATAGGCATGAATGACATCTTTTTCTCTCAGTATGCCTTTCAACCGGCGGGCATCCCCCAGTTCCACAACCGGCAGCTGGGCTATGCCGCTGCGGCTCATCCGCCCCAGCGCGCATTGTATGGAATCGCCCTCCGTCACCGTGACAAGACGCGTGGTTGCTATGTCGCCGGCAATGACAAGGCGCGCCGGGTATTCATCCGCCAGCACTGCACGCAGGTCGCGGAACGAAATAATGCCCTTCAGTCCGCCCTCCCTGTCCACCACATGCAGGTACGAGACATCACGCTGGCGAAAAGCCAGAATCACGTCATGCAGCGGCGTGCCTTCCCATATGGTGGGCGGGTCCGCCCGCATGAATTCGCCCACCTTGAGACTGCGTAACAGGTTCTGCTCCATGCCGCCGGCAATATCCACCCCGCGGCGCAGCAGCTTTATGGTATAAATGGAGCCGTCTTTCAGAGTGGAAGCCGTCACGGTGGCCAGTATGCAGGTGACCATAAGCGGCAGAATTATCTGGTAGTCGCCTGTCAGTTCAAAAATAATCAGAATGGCTGTAATGGGAGCGTGGGTGGTGCCGGCCACCAGACCGCCCATGGCGACCAGCGCATATGCGCCCGGCAATGCCGTTATACCGGGAAAAAGCTGCCCCGCGGCCCAGCCGAAAAAACCACCGGTCATGGAACCTATGAAAAGCGAAGGAGCGAACACCCCGCCGGACCCACCGCTGCCGATGGTTACAGACGTGGCGATGATTTTAACCCCCACAAGCAGCAGCATCATCTGCCACCCCAGACCGTTCTGCAGGGCAAGGTTGATGCCGCCGTATCCCACACCGAAAACATGAGGAAACCACAACAGCATACACCCCACGGCGGCTCCGCCCAGACAGGCTTTGAGCGGGTCCGGCAGGCGCACTGCCTCGCACAGGTCTTCAGTACGGTACAGCACCGTCACAAAAATCACCGCCACCGCGCCGCACACAATGCCCAGAAAAGGATAGATGCCGTACTCCCACAGCGAGACAACTTCGTAGCCGGGCACCACAAACGCGGGAAAGTCGCCGAAATAATGGCGTGAAATGGTGGTGGCAACCACGGATGAAAGCACCACGGGAGAAAACGCCGCCAGACCGAAATCACCCAGCAGCAGTTCAAGGGCGAACAGCACACCGGCCACCGGCGCGTTGAACGTGGCGGCGATGCCCGCGGCAGCACCGCAGCCCACCAGAGTACGCCGCTGGGGCCTGCCCACTTTGAGCATCTGTCCCACGGTGGACCCTATGCCCGACCCTATCTGCACGATGGGCCCTTCGCGCCCCACCGAGCCGCCGGAACTTATGCTGATGGCCGAGGCAAAAATCTTGACCAGCGCCACCCGCTTGCGGATACGCCCGTCATGCAGGGCAATGGCCTCCATTACCTCCGGCACGCCGTGCCCCCGCGCCTCGCGGGCAAAACGCGAAACAAGATAGCCGACCGCCAGCCCGCCCGCGGCAGGAGCGGCAATGACCGCCCAGTACGGCACCGAGTCATGAAATTCAAGAAAGTCCGCAGTGTTTCCGTAAAAAAGAAACTGCACACCTTTGATGACAAACTTGAACAGCACCGCGCCGTATCCGCCCAGCACCCCCACCAGCACAGCCATAAGCAGCATGGGCAGATGGCTGTCCAGCCTGGCAAGACGCCCCGACCGCAAAGTCCGCCAGCCGTGCTGCAGACTGCGCAGCGAAAAAGGCCGGGACGGTACGGGGCAGGTCCCGTCATCGCGGCTTCCGTTCCGTCCGCCGTCATCATCCGTTGTCATAGCGCACTCCCTGCATCTGTCTGCCCGGCAGGACAACACCGGACACACTGCCGCATTCTAACGCGGACAACAGCGTATGCCAAGCCGTACGCCGGCAAAAGCGGCTAGTACATGCCGCGTCTGCGGTAAACACGCGCCACAAGCAGTTCCACCAGAACAAAAAGAACAACGGGAATAACAAGAAACACCAGTGACAACGCCGATGCCAGCGCCCTGTCAGAAGAAGCGAGCAGCGGAAACAGATAGCCCGTGAATGAAGGCACCACCCCGCCGCCGATAAGAAACACCAGAAAATAGTCTGAAAACGCCACCAGAAAAACAACGGAGGCTCCGGCAACCACGGCAGGAGTCAGCAGCGGCAGTTCCACGCGGGTCAGCCGCAGCCACCATCCGGCACCCAGATTGCGCGCACACAGGTCATACCCTTCGCCGAACGAGGCAAAACCGGCCGTCAGCGCCCGCAGCATGTACGGATAACAGAACACGGTAAGAACCAGCACCACGCCGGTGACGGTATCTGCCAGACCGGTGATGATAAAGACATGGTGCACTCCCATGGAGAATGTCATCACCGGCACCAGCGCGGGCGCAAGAAGCAGAGCTTCCAGCAGGGCCCGCCCCCTGAACGTGCACCGGGCGAAATGCCGCGCCGGAGCAAGGCACAGCACAAAGCTCAGCCCCGTTGTCAGCAGGGCATACCACAGCGACGTGCCTATGTGTCTGCCTATTTCCGCCCGCTGCTGCCACAGGTACTGTACTGCGCGTGCCGAAAAATCCTGCGGCAGCAGATGCGGCCAGCTCCAGCCCGGTGCCGCGGCATACAGTGCCAGCACAACCACAGGCAGACCGAAAAAAAATACCAGAAAAACAAAAAATACCTGTTTCACAGTTTGCGTTCCCCCAGTCCGAAACGACGCACCAGCCGGCTGTACAGCGCCACAAAAACAAGAGAGAACAGAAACATGACCGTCAGCACCGCCATGGCTTCCGGGCGGCGGGCCAACCCCCGCTGAAAATACAGGTTGTAAATCTCCACACTCAGCATGCCGGGATTGCTTTCGCCCAGCAGGTACGGCACCTCGAACCCGCCGAAGGCAAAAAGAAACAAAATGATAAATACGGGATGCAGCGTAGGCGCCAGATGCGGCAAAATGACGGAACGCCATGTCAGAAGCCGCCCCGCCCCCAGCATGGCGGCGGTGTCCAGCAGCCGATGGTCCAGCCGTTTCAGCGCGGCATAGGACATGAGCATGACAAAGGGAATTTCTTTATAGACATAGGCCAGCACCATGCCCAGCCCGCTGCCGCCGTACAGCACGGCGGGAAAATCGGCCTGCTGCGTCACAAGGCCCGTCTGCCATGCCAGAGAGGAGACAAGCCCCGAACGCGACCAGAACACAAGGCACAGCAACGCCACAGCCACATGCGGCAGAATCAGCGGCACTTTGTACACCACGGCGGCCTGCTGCAGACGGTACGGCAGACGCCACACCCCCACCGCCAGCAGGGCACCGCATACCACGGATACGGCTGCGGACAGAAAGGCCACTTTTACGGAAAGCAGAAACGAAGCAAGGTAATAGGGCTGCAGCAGCATACGGTATGCCGCGGCAGACGGCTGCCCCTCCGGCGCGGGTACCGGCAGCGCATACCCCAGCGACTGCGCCAGAGTAAGCGCAAAGCCGCCGGTGAAAAGCACGCCGCAGGGCACCAGTACTGGGGCCAGACGCAGCAGGGTTGTTCCTAAACGGGCATGGCCGCGGGGCAGAGACATGACAACACCTTGTTGCAGGACAGTTACGGCAGCCGCACGGCATGGCGGTGCAGCCGGACAAAGCGGCATATTTCATACACCACACACCGGCACCGCACAACAGCGCCGCATCCGGGCGCACTTGCCATAACAGGCTGCCTGCGCTACCACCCGCGCGGCAACAGCAACAATCGGAGGAAAAATGACACGCCGGACAGTGTATCTGGCCGCAAAAGGCTACACGGAAGACCTGCTGCAGGAACTCGGCCATGCCGGAGTACATGTAACAGAGATCCGCGACAGGCTGGTTCTTGCGCAGGGGGCCGCTGTTCATGCTGCATGGGCACAGAACATCTGGCTCGAACCGGAGTTCATCACCATCAGTTCCATAAAGGACGGTGCGCGGCAGCTCCGGCAAAGGCAGCGTAACTGGGCGCTGTGTGCGGCCGGCGGCAACCATGGCAGGGCAAAGCTCATCCAGTCGTCTCTGCCGCATGTCTCGGCAAAGCCGGTGGTCTTCGGCAGTGAGGCACCCCGGGCGCCGCTGGGGTCGTGGACTCTGTGGGAACCGGACACCATACTTGCATCCGCAGCCTGCACCAGCGCCTTTGCCGACGGCGAGGTACTTTTTGAAGAAGACAGGCAGACTCCGCCCACCCGCGCTTATCTCAAGCTGTGGGAAGCTTTCACCATAACGGGATGCAGACCGCGGGAAGACGAGCTGTGCCTCGATCTGGGCAGCAGCCCCGGCGGCTGGAGCTGGGTGCTGGCACAATGCGGGGCCCGCGTGTTCAGTGTGGACAAGGCGGCACTTGCCCCGCACATTGCCGCGCATCCGCACATCGACTTCTGCTCCGGCAGTGCGTTCGGGCTGGACCCGCGCCACGCAGGCGATGTGGACTGGCTGTGCTGCGACGTCATCTGCTACCCCGACAGACTGCTGGCCATGGTGGCGCGCTGGCTTGAGCTGGGTTCGGTACGCAACTTCGTCTGCACGCTGAAGTTTCAGGGCGAGACAGACCACGAAACGGCGCGGCAGTTCGCCGCCATTCCCGGTTCGCGTCTTGTGCATCTTTCGTGCAACAAACACGAGCTCACATGGATGCGGCTTGACCCGCGGCAGATATAACCCCGCCGGACACCGCGGGGCACCCGTCCGTCCGCCCCTTGCGGTGCCGTGTCAATTGATGCATGTTCAATACAGCAAAAACCTTCATGCTCCGGCATGAATCCGGATGCTCCAACGCAAGGCAGGTGAACATGCATCGTTCTCTTTTTTACGGCCGGACTCTGTGCGCGGCGCTGCTGGCCGCGCTGCTGCTGACGGCAGCCGCCCAGGCCCACCCCCTCAAGTCCGGCGACAGTTTTCCGGACATCCCGCTCACCGGCACACTGACCCCGCAGCAACAGCAGGAACTGGGACTGAAATCCGGTCAGGCTCCTGTTCTTTCCGGCATCGGAACGCCTTTTGTACTTATGGAGATTTTCAGCATGTACTGCCCGTTCTGTCAGGCAGAAGCTGAAAACATGAACAGACTGCACACCGCCATCCGTCAGGAAGGGCTGGACGGCACCATTGCCGTCATAGGACTGGGTGCGGGCAACTCGCAGTTCGAAGTGGATTTTTTCCGCACAAAGTACAGCGTACCCTTTGCACTGTTCACAGACCCTGAGCTGGAGCTGCACAAACAGACCGGCGAAACGGCAACACCGCATTTTTACCTTATCTCGCTGAAAGACCGTAAACCCCGCGTCATTTACTCGCACACGGGACGCATGCAGTCGGTGGATGACATGCTGCAGACGCTGCGTTCCCTCACCGGCAGGGAGTAACCGTCATGAATATCAACATGCGCCAGTTCAGCTTTGCGGGCATTCTGGCCGTGGCCGTCGTGTGTGCTTTCGCCATTGCCGCCGCGCCGCTCCGTGCCGCGGCCCACGGCCCGCATCAGCCCGATGTCTACGACATGGGCACCCTGCAGCCGGTGGCCACTGTACCCCTGCTGCACAAGGGCGACGCAGCGCCGGATTTCGAACTGCCCGCAACGGACGGGACCAAAGTCAGGCTTTCATCATTCCGCGGCAGCAAAAACGTGGTCATTTCCTTTGTGCCTGCCGCGTTCACGCCCGTCTGCTCCGACCAGTGGCCCGGCTACAATATCGCCCGCGAACTTTTCCACCGGCATGATGCCGTGCTGCTGGGCATATCCGCGGACAATACCCCCTCGCAGCATGCATGGATACAGCAGATGGGCGGCCTGTGGTTTCCCGTGCTGTCCGACTTCTGGCCACACGGCGCCACCGCCGCCGCTTACGGAGTGCTGCGGCCCGAAGGCGTGAGCGAACGCGCCATATTTGTGGTGGACAAGCAGGGCCGCATAGCCGCGGCCATCATAAGCGACATCAACAAACGGCCGGATCTGGGCCTGATAATTGACGCGCTGAAAGACCTGCCCTGACCCCGTGCACCGGTGCGGACCTTGCGATGCTCCGCCCGATGTGCCGCACATTTTGCCCGCCGGAACGCGGCGGCCCCGCAGGAGCATCAATGCCCCGCTATACCGGAGTAAACCACCTTGCCCTTGTGACCGGAGACATGGATACCACCATCAGGTTCTGGCGCGACCTGCTGGAGATGCCCATAGTTGCCGGGCTGGGAAAACCCGGCTACCGCCAGTATTTTCTGCACATTGCCAACCGCAGCATGATCACCTTTTTTGAGTGGGACGGCGTGACCCCGTGCGAAGAAAAAGATCACGGCTATCCGGCGCCCGGACCGGCGGGGTTTGACCATGTGTCCATAGGGGTGGAAACCGACGACGACCTGTGGGAACTGAAAGACCGTCTTGATGCGGCAGGTTTCTGGGTTTCAGAACTGGTGGACCACGGATTCATCCACTCTCTTTATTCCTTCGACCCCAACGGCATTGCCATCGAGTTCAGCTGTTATGTGCAGGCTGTTGATATCGTCGCCCACCCGCGGCTTACCGCCGCCGAACCTTCTGCCGTAACGCTGGAAGGCCCGTACCCGCAAAAGGGGCACTGGCCGGCAGCCACCCCCGCAGCCCCGGACCACAGACGGCTGTACCCCGGTGAAGGACACGAGTTTCTGCACACCAGCACCAATGCATGGCAGACAGAACCATAACCATCGCTCTCTTCTTCGTGCTCTTCCCTGTCTCTGTTGTTTACACGCATGACCATGCACTTTTCAGCAGGACAGGCATTGCCTTTCATGCATATCATTTTCATTTGATGTAAAAATAATTGTCTCAAAAATGGTTTTTTACTACAGAAGCAGGGCAAAATATCTTCCGCCTGTTGCACAATCCATCCATGTAGTGCAATATATGGCTCACAATCTAATACTTTCATCAGCACGTGCGCTGCTTCAGCAGTGACATTTTTTTAAGAAAGGAGAGCACCCCATGGATGAAGCCCTGAAACAGGCACTGGAGATTGTAAAGGCACAGGCCAGTGTGCGTACCATGACCGAGGATGAAATAAACTCCATGGTTCTTAAGCTCGCACAGAGCATCCAGCAGATTACCGAAGGCAATATCGAACCGCAGGAAGCGGAGCCTGCGGCCGATCCGGCCAAAGCCATCAAGGAAAAATCCATTACCTGTCTTGAATGTGGAAAAACCTTCAAGATACTGACCCGAAAGCACCTTGGCACCCACGACCTGACACCTGCGGAATACCGTGAAAAGTGGGGCTATAAAAAGAATTTGCCGCTTGTATGCAAGACACTGCAGCGTGAACGCCGCAAAAAAATGAAAGACATGAAGCTGTGGGAAAAGCGCAAAGCAAAAGCATGACCGCTGTCCCTCCGGCACTGCCGCAGCAACACGGCGTATGCCGCCATATGATGCGGGGCGGCAAAGCTGCGCTGTAAAACACTGCCTCATTGTCCGGAAGGTTCGACGGTACGCTGCCGGAGACATCCTCCGGAAGAATATCGTAAATCAACAGGACAGATGCTGTCCGACCCAACAGGCCGTCTGCACAGTCGGCCTGTTTTTTTGCATCCGGCAGACCCCGCCTGCCCGCTCTTCCGGTTTGCGCCTCCTCCGTCGGCAGCAGTCGCAGGCCCCACCGCAGACAAATGCCGCCGCTGCAACGTGCCACCGGTCCCGGCCTGCCGGCAACCAACAGCCTTCCGCCACACTCTTTTTTGCGTATTTCTATTTAGTACCACTATCTTCATGGACAACGGTACAGGGGCACGCTACATCATTGCCATTACGCCGGAGGATTTGCCATGACCCCGTCTCAAGCCCGCATGCTGCCCGTTCTGGCGCTGCTGGTAACCATGCTGCTGTGGAGCAGCTCGTTCATCGCCATGAAAGTGGCCGTTATGGAACTGGACCCCATGCTGGTCATGTTCGGTCGAATGACGGCGGCATCGTTGTGTTTTGCCTGCTGCTGGCGGTCTTTGCGACGGGTCACTTACCGCAAAGGCGACTGGAAACCGCTGCTGTTCATGTCGCTTTGCGAGCCCTGTGCCTATTTTGTGTTCGAAGCATACGCGCTGCGCTACACATCGGCATCGCAGGCGGGCATGGTGGTTTCCACCATGCCGCTCTTTGTGGCTATGGCTGCCTTCATTTTTCTGCGTGAACGTCTTTCGCGTCAGGTATGGGCCGGTTTTGCCGTGGCACTGTGCGGCGTTGTATGGCTCACACTGGCCGGAGAAGCTACAGAACACGCATCCAATCCCCTGTTGGGCAACATTCTGGAGTGTCTGGCCATGGCCAGCGCCACGGGGTATGTAGTGACGGCCAAACGTCTTTCCAGTCACTATCCTCCGCTGTTCATCACCGCGGTGCAGGCTTTCACCGGCATGGTGTTCTTCATGCCGCTGGCTTTTCGTCCCGGCACCGCCCTGCCGGAGACCATCCCCCTGCTGCCGGCCCTTGCCGTGGTATATCTCGGTGTGGCCATTTCGCTGGTGGCATACGGTTTTTACAACTACGGCGTTTCCAAGATGCCCGCGGGACAGGCTTCGGCATTTATCAATCTCATACCGGTACTCACGCTGCTTATGGGGCAGGTATTTCTGGACGAGGTATTCACCCCCCAGCAGTATGTTGCCGCTGCGCTGGTGCTGGCCGGTGTGGTGCTCAGCCAGACAGGTTCCGCCTCGGACAGCGGACAGCAGGATACCGGACGGCAAAACACCGTTTAGTGCTTTCCGCGTTCTGTCACCGCGGGCAGTGCACCGCTGACACAGGCCGGTCACAGGCGGGCACAAAACAGCTGCGCTGTGGAAACTTTGCACGCACTGAGCCGGAAAAATGCACACCCGCGGACAAAAATGCACGCTGCTGTCCGGCATATACCGCTGCCGGCACACGCTGAGATGCTCACAAAAAGGGAGAAGGCCTGAAGCCTTCTCCCTGTATTTTGCCGTCTGCACTGTACCCGCTATTTTTTGCCGAAAATCTCCGGCGGGCGGGTGGTGTTGCCCGTGGCGTTGGGGAAGTTCTCGTATCTGTGAGCCTTTCTGTTTTCCTTGAGCAGCAGATCCGATTCGTGCATCAGCTCGTTGAACCGGTGCTTGCACTCATAGAAACCATGCCACCATGCATAGTCCGGGGCCATCATCATGGCGCCCATGCGCGCTCTGCGCCCTTCGTGGTGCCACAGCTCGTAGAATTCCACCTCAAGCTTTTCGTCAAAGATACGGCTGCTGTCCAGCAGGCCTTTTTCGTACAGTTCGTCCATGCGGGCTTTGGCAGGCTTGTAGTATACCTCGTTGTATTCTTCCACCGCCTTGTCAAAGTCGGCATAAAAACCGTCCACCCAGGCCTTGCCGTGGCACTGCAGGCAGATATCCTTCATCTTGTCGCGCTCCACACGCCAGTCTGTTTTGGCCGGAAACGCCTTGAATTCGCTGGGACGCACGGTAAGCGGGGCCTGTGTTTCCCACGACAGCCGTTCCGTCACATCGTGTGTGGTCATGGTGCCGCCCGCGCCGGACATATGGCACGAGGCGCAGGTGGGCGCGCGGTAGTCAACGCCGGGGGTCCATGTGCCGGGCGCGGCGTCGTAGTTGTATTCATGGCCGAAGGCCTTGTATATGTCGCCGTGCTTGGATTCAAAATAAATTTCTATCTGCGGATGATCCGGTCCCAGATGGCACTGGCCGCAGGTTTCAGGCTTGCGGGCTTCCATTACGGAGAAGCGGTGACGGGTATGGCAGCTTGTGCATGCGCCCAGACTGCCGTCCAGATTCACACGCCCCACGCCCACGTTGGGCCATGTGGCCGGGTCCAGCTTGCCGTCCTTCACCTTCAGCACGGTGCCGTGACAGTAATAGCAACCGGTCTTGCGCTCGTTGTCGGAATTCATGCCCATGTTCAGCCACGGGTCAATTTTCCACATGATCTCTATGGTGTTGGCATGCTTGGAGCGCGCGTACTGCTCCGTTTCGTCAGGATGACAGCGCGAGCAGTCTTTGGGTGTGACCACGGCCGCCACGGGAATTCTGTATTCTTTTGTCCCGTAGGGCATGTCGCCGCGTTCGTAGTACTGGTAGTGGTCAACGCTTACATCGGCATCACGTTCATCCGCCTGATGGCAGTCCAGACAGGTGATATTGGCCGAAGCATGTCTGCTGGCCGCCCAGTCGGCAAACAGGCCGGGAGTTTCCTTTCTATGGCATTCAATACAGGCCACGGCCTGATCAGGCATGGCCCGCTCGATGCGGAACTCTTTCATTTTCGGATAATTTTTCACCGATTCCGCCGCCTGCGCCGTCGCGGGCAGCAGCATGGCGGCACACAACCATAAAAGCCACGTCCGTTTCATTCCTTTGCCTCCTTCACGTTGATTCACCCGACGGCACCGGACGCACCGTCACCCGACGGAACGCGCCGCACCGCACCTTTTCCGGACCGGCGGCCGTTGTCAGATATCCGCCAGCCCCGACGCCCGATACGGGGCGGCAAACTGCTTGTACCGGTATTGAGGCCTGTCCACATGCACAAGGTCGCGGTGGCAGTCCACACACTTGCGTGTACGGCCCGAACGGTCGTACAGCACTGTGCGGTGAGCCATCATGGCTCCGCGGTTGTGCGGCATGTACAGGATATTGCGATGGCACTTCTGGCACTGGTCGTTGGTGAAACTGTCATAGGCGGCCTGACGGTTCTTTTCGCGGTCATACGCTTCTGAACCGTGAAGCACATGTGCCACAACGTCCTTGATGCCGTGGTAGGTTTTGGAAAAAAAGAAGTCGACGGTCTGATGAGGGGCAGGCAGGTGACAGTCCATACAGTCCGCCACTACGCCCTGCGCATTGTTCACATGAGTGGAAGTTTTCCACGACTGGTACGCCGGTACTATTTCGTGGCATGATGCACAGAATTCCGGCGTCGATGTGCGCACCATGGTATAGTAGGTCATGCTGAAAACAGGAAATCCTACCAGCACGCCCAGCGAAACCAGAAATAGCGGTTTCAGAAACCTCCGCATACAGCCTCCCGTTGCCCGATCTGGTGGCCTGATGTTACGGCGTCTTCAACACCTGCACTGATTACGCACCATCCAAACACATAATTATTGTTTTGTACAACACAGATTATAAAAAAAAGGATGAGCATCTGCTCATCCTTTATATTTCAGGAAACGTTACTGAGAACCGTATCAGCGCTTCAGTTCCAGTGCTTTCTGCAGCATGGTGTCTGCAGTTGTCACAACTTTACTCTGCGACTGAAATCCGCGTTGCGTGATAATCATATTAACAAACTCGCGCGATGCATCCACATTGGACATTTCAAGAGTTGATGCCGCCACGGAACCGAAATTTTCTGTCTTTGCCGTTCCTTCCTGCGCTTCACCTGATTCTCTGGTGGCCGAAAAATGATTGCCGCCTTCACGCCGCAGGCCGAATTCGCTGGTAAAGCGGAACAGCGGAATCTGATATAAATCAACAACCTGCCCGTTGCTGAATTTGCCGCTCATAACCCCTTCGCTGTCAATGGCAAGCGACATGAGACCGCCCTGCGCGTACCCGTTTTGTGTGCGGTGCAGGTTGGAGGAAGACCCTTCGTACCCCGTGGTCACCCGCGCCTGACGGGCCGCGCCTGCAAGCCCGGGCAGCTGCGAGGCATTGCTGCCCACGGAAGCGGCGCTGCCGCCGCCTGTCCAGCCTGTGCCTGTCATGCCGAATCCCGCGGTCATTACCTGAGCCCCTCCGCCCGACCCTGCAAAGGTGGCCGTAAACGAAGGATAGCCGTCCGCGCCCATGGCTGCCGGCTGCCAGCTGGAAAGCTGCGAAGCATCCCCTGAAGGGGTATAGGCTGTCATATTGATCAGTTCGCCGTTGGCGTTGAACGTGAGCGTACCCGCCATCAGCAGCCCGGCGGCGGATGTTCCAGCCCCTGCGCCTCCGTCTTCCGAAGGCGGCATGGCCATGACATATTCCACAATGCGCTGTCCGTCGGGACCGTCCGGCGCACCATCGTAATACACCGACACCTCGTGTTTGTTTCCGGCGGCGTCGTATACTGCTATGCTGTCGCTGTGCCCGTATGCTCCGTCGCCCAGCGGGGGTTCCGCCGTGCCGTTCCATTGCTGCAGCAGCGAAAAATACGGATCCGTGGCGCTTGCACTGCTGTCGGAGGTAACCCCGATATTGGAAATGATGGACAACGATGTCGTGGCACTGGGGGGCAGCACCATGTTACCGTTTTCCCCCGCCACCAGCTGCAAATCCTGAAGCCCGCCCGCCACACCATTTTCAATGGGTTTGGCCTGCAGACGGTAACCGCTGGGGTCCACAAGGTACCCTTCCAGATCAAAACGGAAATTCCCGGCCCGCGTGTAATGCGTTTTGTCGCCCTGCGCCACCTGAAAGAATCCTTTCCCTGAAATGGCAAGGTCAGTCACGGTATTGCTGGGTTCAAAGCCGCCCGCAGTGTGCAGAACGCGCACCTCCGCCACAGAGGCACCCATACCCTGCTGCGACATGCCCACCGTGGGATTGTTGCCCCCGGTGGTCACATCCAGACTCGTCAGGTCCTGATACAGCATCATGGACTGCTTGAACCCGACCGTATTGATGTTCGCCAGATTGTTACCGATCACCTGCATACCCTGACTGTGGGTTTTCATGCCGGTGGCTCCGATATACAGCGATGCAATGGTCATACGCGGTCTCCTGCCCGTTGGTCACGCGGGGCTTGGTCACAGGGCAAAATATGCCCCGCGTTGCAGTAAGCATGGACCGTGCCAGATATGCGGCCATGCGGGGCGCTTACCTCGCTGCCGCCCGCACGGCGGTGTCCGCAAGCTGCCGCTGCCCGCCGCTGCAAATCACTGCGCCGCAACACCGCAGGAAAAAGTTGCCTGCCGGAATGTATGCTCCCGCCAGCGGCATACGCACCCCGTACGCAGGCAACACGGGCGCAGGCAGCACAGACACAGGCAACACGGGCGCAGCAGCCTTTACCCGCAGAAAATAAAACAGGCCGCACCATGTGCAGCCTGTTTGTTGTGTTACGGGCAGTTATGTATGCAGCGGCAGCCGCGCGGCCGTCCGCCATGCGCGGCGAAAGGCAGCCCCCACGGCGGTGTTCCTGCAGCCGGGGCAGAGACAACGGCGGACGGCATGCGGTTACCCCGCAGTTACACGCCGCAGCGTTTCTTCCACGAAGCCACGGTATTCACCAGCAGCTGCGCGATGGTCATGGGGCCTATTCCGCCCGGCACAGGCGTAATGGCAGAGGCCACCTTGCTTACAGGGCCGAAATCAACATCTCCCGCAAGGCCGTTTTCCGTCCGGTTGATGCCCACGTCCACCACCACGGCACCGGGTTTCACCATGTCTGCGGTGACAAAGTTGGCCCTGCCGATGGCCACAAACAGAAAATCCGCTTCGCGGCACTGCTGCGCAAGGTCGGGAGTGCGCGAATGACACACAGTGACAGTGGCATTGGCAAAAGGACCCGAAGCACCCAGCATGAGCGCCAAAGGCTTGCCCACAATATTCGAGCGGCCGAGCACAACGGCTTTTTTGCCCGCCGGCGACAGGTTGTAGCGTTCCAGCAGTGTCATCACGCCTGCCGGCGTACAGGGCCGGAAGCCGGGAAGCCCCAGCGTCAGTTTGCCCATGTTGACAGGATGAAAGCCGTCCACATCCTTGGCGGGATCGATAAGTTCAAGACAGCGCTGGCTGTCCAGTCCGGCGGGCAGAGGCAGCTGCAGCAGAATGCCGTCTATGTCTTCACGGGCGTTGAGGGCGGCAATGCGTTCCTCAAGCTCCTGCTGCGTGGTCTGTGCAGAGATGCGGAACGCTTCGGAACGGATTCCGGCGTCGGCGCAGGCACGTTCTTTGTTGCGCACGTACACCTGCGATGCGGGGTCGTCGCCCACCAGAATAACAGCCAGCCCGGGCGCTCTTCCGGCGCGGTCTTTCAGGGCGTCCACATCCTTTTTCAATTCTTCGCGCAAAGCCGCGGCGGTGGCTTTACCGTCCAGCAGAATCATGGGCGTACTCCTTGCAGTGTATGCAGCACATAGTATGGTTATGCAGCCTGTCGCGCGCCGCCAGACCGGCGCAACAAAAAAACCGGCCGGAGCAGACAGCTCCGGCCGGTGACAGGTCGCACGTATTCAGGGTTCGCAAAGGCGCGATGCGCCGGATATGTGAAATCCCTGTATGACATTGTTTGCATCCTCACCCGCGGGCGGGTTCCGTGGCGGCTACATACAGCCAACCGCGGCAGGATGCAAGCAACGCGGTTTACTCTTCGCCCAGCCCGAAATGCGAAGCCATGTAAGGGCCGAAGTAGATGCCCTCGTCATCCAGATCTTCCTCGATGCGCAGCAGCTGGTTGTATTTGGCCAGACGGTCGCTGCGGCACAGCGAGCCGGTCTTGATCTGCCCTGCGTTCAGTGCCACGGCAAGGTCGGCGATAAAATGGTCTTCTGTTTCTCCGGAACGGTGCGAAATAACCGTGGTATAACCGGCACCCTTGGCCATTTCCACGGTGTCCAGCGTCTCGGTGAGGGTACCTATCTGGTTCAGCTTGATAAGAATGGAGTTGGCCACGCCCTCATCGATGCCCTGAGCCAGAATGTCGGGGTTGGTCACGAAAACGTCGTCACCCACAATCTGCACGCTGTCACCCATTTTGACGGTCATTTCCTGCCAGCCTTCCCAGTCACCTTCGGCCATGCCGTCTTCGATGGAAATAAGCGGGTAACGCTGGGTGAAATCCATAAGCCAGTCAATCATCTCGGAAGAGGAGAGCACTTTGTTCTCGCCCTTGAGGTGATACTTGCCGTCCTTGTAAAATTCGGAAGCCGCGGCGTCGATGGCCAGGGCCACTTCCGACCCGGGAATATAGCCTGCGGTCTCGATGGCGCGCATGATGTACCGGAAAGCCTCGTCGTGGCTTTTCAGGTTGGGAGCAAAGCCGCCTTCGTCGCCCACGCTGGTCACGTGACCGTCGGCAGCCAGCAGCGCCTTGAGGTTGTGGAAAATTTCAGCCCCCATGCGCAGCGCTTCACTGAAGGTGGGCGCTCCCACGGGCATGATCATGAATTCCTGAATATCAAGGTTGTTGGGGGCATGCTCGCCGCCGTTGATGATGTTCATCATGGGCACGGGCAGTACTTTGGAATTGATGCCGCCGAGGTACTGATACAGGGGCATGCCGATGAAGTTGGCCGCGGCGCGGGCGGTGGCCAGCGATACGCCCAGCATGGCGTTGGCACCCAGCCGGTCCTTGTTGTCGGTACCGTCAAGGTCGATCAGCGCGTTGTCCACGGCGACCTGACGCAGAGCGTCCATGCCGACGATGTTCTCGGCTATTTCGCCCATCACGTTGTCCACGGCTTTTTCCACGCCTTTGCCAAGGTAACGGCCCTTGTCGCCGTCACGCAGTTCCAGAGCCTCGCGGCTGCCGGTGGAAGCGCCGGAAGGCACGGCGGCGCGGCCGGAATGGCCGGATTCAAGCGAAACTTCCACTTCCACAGTGGGATTGCCGCGGGAATCGAGGATTTCTCTGGCCCAGACGGAAACGATGGTGCTCATACTGCTGTTCTCCTTGAGCTTGGCGGAGCGTCAATACTGCTCCGCTACGCCTGTTGGGGCGGTTGCGGCAAAGGCATCAGCCCTTTATTCCGCTTTCCATGTAGAGAATTCTCAGGCCTTCCAGCAAAAGGTCGGGCCTGACATGATCGAAACAATTACTTACGCGGGCGATGGCAGAGGCAAAACCGCCCGTGGCCACCACCTGCATGGGCGCCTCAAGCACGGCGGAAAGTCTGTGACACAGACCTTCGGTCATGGAGGCAAACCCGAAAACAAACCCGTGGTTGAGGCTCATGCTGGTGCTGCGTCCCACCACCGGCAAATCTTCGCGCACATCAAGACTGATGCGGGGCAGGCGTGCGGTGCCCGCTGCCAGTGCTCCTGCCGCGGAGTGCACTCCGGGGCATATCAGCCCCCCAAGATACGCTTCGCCCTGCACACAGTCAAACGTCGTTGCCGTGCCGTAATCAACCGAAACAATGGACCGCGGCGCAGGCCACAGCCGCCGTGCGGCAAAGGCTGCCACCAGCCGGTCCGCTCCCACTTCCTGCGGGCGCTCGTAGCGGTTTTCCAGCGGAATGGCTATGTCCTCCGGCGCCAGCAGCAGCCGGCGGTCAAAGTAGCGCCCGCAGGCCTGCCGCATGAGCGGATTGAAACTGGGAACCACGGAACTGGCCACACAGGCTGTCACGTCGCCGGGGGCAAATCCCGCATGGCGCACCACATCCGCCAGACGCAGGCCGAGCGAATCGCCTGTCTGATGCGTGTCTGTGGGCAGCACATACGAGGCAACCACGCCGTCATGGTCTGCAATGCCTATTTTAACATTGGTATTGCCTATATCAAACAGAAGAAAAACTGAGGGCATATGCAAGCTACCGCCGGGCCTGAGCCACGGCTTTGAGTGAAATGTTCATGGTCTCCATACCCTGCCCGGCAGCCCGCCCGATACGACCTGCCAGCAGCGGCACAAAAATGCCGGACACGCGCAGTCCGTGGGTGAAGCGTGACGTATGGCTGTCCAGCTGCGCAATGATAAAGCAATGGATCACATCGGCCAGACCGGGCATACGAAACGAACCGGTCAGCACCAGCTGGCGGCAGAAGTCGGCCTGCTGCACCCGCAGCATATAAGGGCTGGGACTGTTGCCCCACAGCCGTATCAGCGCTTCCACATCCTGCCCCGCTTCGGCTGTCCCCTGCATGGAAGGCATAAAAGGATTCCAGCGCTGCCATGCAGAAAAATCCGTCAGCACACGCCAGATTGTCCACGGAGTGGTAGCCACCACGACGGAACGTTCGACAATCCTGCTCAGCATGCGGGGCACCTTACCTTTTTCTCTCAAAAACTCAATATAATGCGTATCTATCCTTGCTGCACAAAGCAATCCCAAGTATATATTGTCCGGTGTAAGCTTGTGCTTACTTTTTGCGGACTGCACACCGGGCAGGTTCCGCCCGCAACAAAACGGAGGAAATGTCCATGAATCCCGCGGCCCTCATCCCTCCGGCAGATTCCATTCCGGTCCACTGGGCATGGCTCGAAGGATTTCTGCTGCTCACGTTCGGTTTTCATCTGCTGTTCATGAACAGCGTGGTCGGCTCCGCCGTCATCGCCACGGTGCGCGCGGTAACCCGTCCGCAAGACCCGGCCCCCACGCTGCTGGGCAAAGCTCTGCCCAGTCTGCTGGCCCTGACAATCAATTTCGGCGTGGCACCGCTGCTTTTCGCACAGGTGCTGTACGGCGGCTTTCTGTACACAAGCTCCGTCATCATGGCTGTGTACTGGCTGGGACTTATCTTTGTCCTCATTGCTGCTTATTACCTGCTGTACGGTTTTTCCGGCAGCCGCCGCAAGAAAAAAAACGGCACGGTCTTCATCGCTGCGGCATGCGCCCTGCTGCTGTTCACCGGCTTTGTGCTGGTAAACAACGTCACGCTCATGCTGTCTCCCGACCGCTGGGTGGGCTACTTTGAAAAGCAGGACGGCAGCATGCTTAATCTAGGCGACCCCACGCTGTGGCCGCGCATTCTGCACTTTCTGCTGGCCTGTCTTGCCGTGGGCGGCCTGACGCTGGCGCTGCTGGCCCGCCGGGCGGCGCATAAAGGCACCATAAGTGCCGACGTTTCGGCCTCGCTCACACATGACGGCCTGCGCTGGTTTTTCTGGAGCACGGCAGCGCAGATGCTGGCGGGACCTTTTTTTCTGTTTTCGCTGCCGCGCCAGCTCACCACGGCGTTCATGGGACGCCACGGGCTGGGCACGGCGCTGCTGCTGGCAGGCACGGTATGCGGCCTTGCGGCACTGCATTTCGCATGGCGCTCGCGCCTGCGGCTGACCATCGCCTTCACCGCGGGCGCCGTGGCGCTGATGGTCGGTGTGCGCTCCGTACTGCGCACCCTGTATCTGGCCCCGTGGTTCAGTGCGGCCGATATTCCCAGTGAAGGCCAGTATTCCCCGCTGATTCTGTTTTTCGGCTCTCTGCTGCTCACCGGAGCCCTGATGGTCTGGGTATTGCGGCTGGCTCTCAACGGCCGCAGACAGCACGGCAATGCCACCGCCAACGGTACGGAAGGAGAAGGATAAATGGAATATCCAGTCTGGTGGACGCCCTTTCTGAGCGGCGGCCTCGTTATTGCCATCATCGCCATCGTCCATGTTTTCATCGCCCACTTCGCGGTAGGCGGCGGCTTTTATCTGGTACTGACAGAAATGAAAGCCGTGCGCGAAAAATCAGACCACATTCTGGACCATGTCCGCAGCCACACCAGATTCTTTCTGCTTACCACCATGGTGGCCGGCGGGCTGACCGGCGTCGGTATCTGGTTCACCATCAGCGTGCTTTCACCCACCGTCACCAGCACGCTCACACATTCGTTCGCTTTCGGGTGGGCGGCGGAATGGGCGTTCTTCCTCGGAGAAATCGCCGCGCTTCTGGTTTATCACTATTATTTCGACTCCATGCCCCGCAAAGCGCACATCAAGGTGGGCTGGGTGTATGCCTTTTTCGCGTTCATGTCGCTTGTGGTCATCAACGGCATCATCACTGTCATGCTCACGCCGGGCAAATGGGCGCAGACACATCTTTTCTGGGACGGTTTCTTCAACGTATCTTTCTGGCCTTCGCTCAGTCTGCGTTTTGCCTTGTGCCTCATGTTTGCAGGGCTGTTCGCTTTTGTGACGGCCATACGCATTCCGCACGAGGAAACCCGCGAACGCATGGTGCGGCGCGCCGCCATGTGGGTTGGACTGCCTTTTGCCGCTGCCGCGCTTTCGGGCATCTGGTATCTGCTCATCCTGCCCGACCCGCAGCAGTCCATGGTCATGGAACGTTCCACCCAGACTCCGCATCTGGTACAGGCGTTCATTCCGCTGGGCATTGTCATACTGGTGCTCAGTCTTGCCATTGCATGGTTCAGACCGCTTTCTGTCCGCCGGCCGCTGGTATGGCTGGTGCTGGCGCTGGGACTGGCCCAGATCGGCGTTTTTGAATGGGTGCGCGAAGCCGGCAGAAGACCATACCTGCTGTACGGGCACACCTATTCCAGTTCCATCCGCGTGGAGGATGTGCCCCGTGTGCTCAGCGAGGGTATTCTGAAAACAGCCCGCTGGACTCATATAAAGGAAATCACAGAAGATAACGTGCTGGAAGCCGGCAAGGAAATATACAAACTGCAGTGTATGACCTGTCACGGCATAACCGGCCCCATGCTGAGCATACTGGATAAAACAGAAAAATTCAGTGTGTACGGCATGGATTCGCAGCTTGACGGACAGGGCAAGCTGCGGCTGCACATGCCGCCATTTCTCGGCACAGTGGAAGAACGCCGGGCTCTGGCCGCCTATATAGTCACGGGCCTGCACGGACGCACGGACGAAACAGCACCACCGGCCATACGCACCCTGCAGACCGCCATTCCCTCGTTTGACAGAGAAACGGCGCCCTATGTGCTGCTGGCATGGAGCACCAGAGGCATGCACAGCGTGGTGGAAGACGGCGCCCTGAATCTTGCTCCCGCCGGCAGCGACCTGCGGTGTCAGCTTGTGCGCCGCGACTCCACACCGGAGATAATAACTTCGGGTGTGACCATAACCTACCGGCCCGAAGACGGGCACGGCCCGCAGGGCACCTTTGCCGCCAACGATGACATGCGTGCCCACGAGGCGCTTAATGTGGCCGTAACCCCCTATCCGCAGCCGGACACCTTCAATCCGTATCCGGTATACATAGTGGAGGCACGCGACGAAGCCACCGGCGCGCTGCTGGCGGTAACCAAAACCGTGGTGGCAGCTTCCGGCGAAGTGGCCTGCAACAGATGCCACGGCGGCCAGTGGGCCGTGGAAGACATGTCCGGCATCAGCAAGGCCACTCAGAATGACATATTCGCCGTACACGACAAAATTCAGGGGACCGATTTCACCGCACAGGCAGCCGCCGGCGAGGTCATCCGCTGCCAGTCGTGCCACGACGGCAACAGCGACATTCCGGAATTCTCCGCCGCCATTCACGGCTGGCACGCCAGCTATCTGACCGGGCGCGACGCCGATGCGTGCAACGGCTGCCATCCTTCGGCACCGGACGGGGCCACGCAGAGTTTCAGAGGCATCCACAACATGATGGGGCTTACCTGCACCAACTGCCACGGCCACATGGAAGACCACGCCATAGGTCTGCTGCGCAACGAAATCGAGCAGGAACGCTACGCCGCGCGCGCACTGATGGAACCGCTCAAGCCGCAACAGGCGGCATCGGCCGCCGAGATTCCCCCCCGCGAGGCATGGACGCAACTGCCCCCCTGCTCCACCTGCCACGATTTCATGCAGTCTCCGCCGCCGGACCCCAGCGCCTTCGGCCAGTGGACGGCATCGTCCGCCGACCTGTTCAGCAACGGGCACGACTACATGGCAGCCATGATGTGCCAGGCATGCCACGGCGCAACCCATGCCGTGTATATGGCCGACAACGCATGGGGCGGCATGGAGCGCGACAACATACAGCCCCTGCAGTATCAGCAGATGGCAGGACCCGTAGGCGGGGCCAACAACTGCGGCGTGTGCCACACGCGTGAACTGGATATGTCAGAATCGGCACATCACCCCATTCCGCAGTAACCGCATAACAAACCACAACGAAAAACGCCCCGACCTGCACCGTCGGGGCGTTTTCTGTATGGAGTTCCGGCACAACGCTGCCGGATTCCAAGGGAGGAGGCTACAAGACCAAGGCCGGATGACCAATCCGGCCGCAGGATAAAAACACCACGGCTCCCTTTTCTTACAGCGTGAAAAGGGAGCCGCAAGGAGGAGCGGGCTGGCACTCGGACGGCGCGGGATTTGCGGAAGCCGCACCGGTGAAGGAGGGGGAAGCGTACCAGCCGGTATGCATGAAGAATTACTTCCGGCCCCAGCCCTTGCCGAAGGCGTCAAAGGCGCTGGCAAAAGCGGGTGCTGCCTGACGGGCTGCGTCCCTGCCGGTGCGGCCGGATTCGCGCTTGCTGTTGCGGGCAGCATCAGCGGAAGAGGAAACATTCACAGTGTGATTGATAGTAGCTTGATATGTTGTCATGGCGTACTCCTTATGAAGCAGCGTTTGTTTACTCAATCTATAGCGCGAAGCGTGCCAAAACAATCTTATCATTAAATATCATACAGTTGAAAGAATGGCATGTTTTCAATTCTGGCCATCTGTTCAATTATGGTGCATCATTTTTGACCAGTTGATCAAAAAATAACCGGAGCCGCTTCATGAGCATAGCCCTCATAGCCCCGTACGAAAGTCTGGCCACCCTGTGCCGGTCCATCTGTCAGGAACTGGATCTTGATGTTTCGGTACATACCGGCAGCATGGAAGACGGAGTGCGCATTGCCAGAAACCTTATGGCCGAAGGTGTGGACTTTTTCATCAGCCGCGGGCTGACAGCCCAGCTCATACGCGAGCAGTGCCCGCTGCCCGTGGCCGAGCTGGAGGTTTCGGCATTTGACATTTACCTGTGCCTCGAACCGTTGCTCAGGAGCGGCAAAAGCATCGGCGTCGTCGGCCACAGTGACATTCTGCGCAAGGCCAAGGGAGCCAGCGCGGCGCTGGGGTTCACCATCGACTTTTATGCCACGGCCCACCCCGGCGGCATGGGACACATAATGGAAGCCGCCCGCAGACAGGGCATTGCCGCCATCGCAGGGGACGCTGTGGCGGCGCGCACGGCGGAACGGTACGGCATGGAAGGGGTTCTGGTACAGAACGGTGCGGATTCCGTTACCAACACGCTGCAATATGCCGTTGCCACATACTCATACCTCACACGGCAGGCCACCATGGCGGGCAGGCTGCAGACCGTGCTGGACCGCATGGACGGCGGGGCACTGCTGGCTTCACCCGATGGCCGCATGCTGCACTGCAATGCGGCGGTACGCGCCATGCTGGAGCCTGATCAGGGCTGCACAGACACGTCCATGGACGATCTTTTTCCTCAGCTGGACTGGCGTGCCGTTCCCGAAGGACGCGCCGAAACCGTGCGCGAACTTGTCACCGTGGGCGGGTCCAAGCTGGCGGTTACCGTCACCGGCACCATGCACGACGACGCCATGGATGCGCTCATATGCACCTTTCATGACGTACGGCAGATTGAACAACTGGAACACAGCTTCCGCAAGAGCGCCAAACCGGACACCCCCACGGCGCGCCACACGTTCAGCTCCATTGTACACCGCAGCCCCGCCATGCACCGGTGCATCGCACGGGCCGAACAGTTTGCCGCAACGCAGAGCAGTATATTGCTTGTGGGCGAAACGGGTACGGGCAAAGAACTTTTTGCCCAGAGTATCCACAACCACAGCCCGCGCGCGCAGGGCAATTTTGTGGCCATCAACTGCGGGGCGCTGCCGGAAGACCTGCTGGAAAGCGAACTTTTCGGGTACGCGGGCGGCGCTTTCACGGGGGCACTGAAATCCGGCAAAGCCGGTATGTTTGAACTGGCGCACAACGGCACCCTGTTTCTGGACGAAGTAAACGCAACCAGCCCCAAACTGCAGACGCGGCTGCTGCGCACCCTGCAGGAGCATGAAGTGATGCGCGTGGGTTCCACGGCGGTCATACCGGTGAACGTCCGTGTCATCGCCGCATCAAACGCCCCGCTGGAGGCGGAGGTAAGCGCCGGAAGATTCCGCGCCGACCTGTTCTACCGCCTCAATGTGCTCGACATCCGCATACCGCCGCTGCGTGAACGGCCGGAAGACATCCTGCTGCTGTTCAACATGTTTCTGGAACGCTTCAGCGCGGAACAGCACCGCAGCACGCCGCCGGTGCCCCGCGGTACAGAGCGGAAAATCATGGCCCACGGCTGGCCGGGAAACGTGCGCGAGCTGCAGAACTATGCGGAAAAGTATGCCATTCTGTATCCGGAGGAAGCCGCGCTGGGCGCCGACATAACTCCGTGGACGCCTCACGCCGCCCTCACGGCGGAGAATGCGCACACACCGGCGTACGGCACGGCCGCTGCTCCGGTTTCCCGCGATCTGCTGCATGGAACACTGGAAGACATCACACGAGCAGCCGTTGCCGCCGTGCTGCATGAAGAAAACGGCAACCTGAGCAGTGCGGCACGGCGGCTGGGCATCAGCCGCAACACCCTGCGCCGCAGGCTGGGATAAAGGGGCACAACCGGCGGCAAAGCTTGCCTGCAGGCAGACGCACAAAATTACAACATTCTGTATTTTTTGCTTAAACTATCAGTGTGACCGTGTTTTGCATCTTGCGGCACTACAGGAAAACCCTTCCCAAGGAGTGTCGCATGTCCATTACCGCCACACGCAACGAGGCTCTCGGTTCATCGCTTTCGCGCATTGAAGAAATGCTGGCAAAAGCCAGAGAGGCTTCCGGCCGCAGACAGACCGGCGCCACCACCACGGCACCGGCAGCGCAGCAGCCCATGCAGAGCGTACCCGCGGCCGACGATGTTGATCAGGCCTACGGCATGACCATGAACCTGCTGGGCGGCGGGCTGCACCATAATGCGGATGCAACCCGTACCGGCCACGCACTTGACCCCGAGCGCGTCGCCAAGCTTCTCGAGCTGTAGTCCCTGCGCGCGGCACTGCCGCACAGCCGCACACTTCAGCCCGCAGAACAGCAAAAACCGCATGAGACAGTGCTGTCTCGTGCGGTTTGCCTTCATGACTGCACGGGTATTTCCGCCCCGCCACGGTCACGGCATCAGGAGCCAAGCAGCGCAGCGAACTGCTGCTGCAGCTTGGCAGCCGCACCGTGATTTCCCGAACGCTTGTAGGCATCAATGGTCATTTCCACCACCTGCCGCTCGGGAGAAGCCTTGAGAGCCCTCTTCAGATACCGCAAAGCCAGCGCCGGCTGCGATGCGGCCATCATGCGTTCGCCCATCATCCGGAATATGACGTCCTCATCTTTATGATAGGTCATGGCTTCCTGAAAGGCCTCATCGGCTTCTTTGGGCTTATGGGTTTCCAGCAGGCGGCTGCCGTATATGAACAGCCTGTCCAGTTTCTGCTTGCGTTCAAGAATCTTGCGATGATCTTCATCCAGTTCCTGATGCTGCAGGGCACGCAACACTTTTGCCAGCTGGATAAGCAGACTTTTTTCCTGCCCCGGCTGCCACACCGGGGGGCCGCCCAGCTCTCCTGTGACCTCGTCGGCCCTTCCGAGCAGCGCCACCACTTCGCGCAGGGCGCCTACCAGTTCATTCTTGCCCGCCGGTTCGCCGGCCTGCACCCATGCCTGCAGCGCCGCCGCCGTGGCGGCAACGGCCCGCTGCACATCATGCCTGTTGAAATACGCCTTTGCTCTGGCGAGATTTTCCTTGATGGCCTTTGCACTGTTACTCATTTGCACCTCAGTTTCAGCCGTGCATCATCACTCTGCCGGTCAGCACGCGCGAACGGCACTCGATTGTGTACACCGTTCCGCAGCCATGATAGTCTTCCGGCAGCTAACATATTATCAGTATCCGGAGGTATATTGTATGGCTAAAAATCTTGTTATCGATCAGGAAGAATGTGTGGCCTGCGAATCGTGCGTTGAACTTTGCCCCGAGGCGTTCAGAATGTCCAGCGACGGCTCGTGTGCAGAAGTCATCGACCCGCAGACCGGCGCCGACTGTGTGGAAGACGCCATTTCCACCTGTCCTGTGGAATGTATTTCATGGGTCGACGAATAGCCGGCCCGCGGCGCATCCGCGCCGTCCTGTAACAAAAAAAGGCATCCGCAGGGATGCCTTTTTTATACCTCAGACGCTGCCTGTATACATGATAAAGCCCAGCAGCGTCACAGCCAGCGCCCCCGTGACGGAAAGCAGCGCATAACCGGCCACAACGGCCCGTGTGCTGCGCCCCGTGCTGTGCAGCAGCACCCTGCGCGAAACCATGCTCAGCAGGCCGAACGCCGATGTGGTCAGCCCCATGCCCAGCGCCAGCGCCACCAGCGCCAGCACTCCCGCCTGTGTGATGTCCAGCCCCCGCGCAAAGGTAAGTATAAGCACCGCTGCCGGGCAGGGCACCAGTCCGGCCAGTACGGAAACGGCAGTCAGACTGCCATAACCTGCAGGACATTCCGCCGTGGCCTGCCGCACCCGTCCGCCCAGCCTGCCGCTGAAAAGCTCGTACAGTGCATGCAGCAGCATGGCGGCGCCCACCAGCATGATGATGCCGTAGCTGAAACGCTGCACGGGACCGCTCACACCGTGGATACCGCGGGCGGCGCCCTGCTCGAACAGCAGATGCGCGGCAAAAACCAGCACCGCCGCCGACAGCACATGAACAGATGTCAGCAGGTTGCCCATAAGCAGCCCCCGGGATATTCCGCCCGAACGCCCCAGAAAATAGCAGAAGACCACGGCCTTGCCGTGTCCCGGCCCTATGGCGTGCACCACGCCATACACAAATGACACGGCCAGAAACAGCCAAAAGGAAGTACCGTAAGGTGACTCCTTGATGCCCGAGGCAAAGGAAACCATCCGCCCCCGCAAATAATGCTGCGCTCTGGTGGACAGACTGATGATGCGGTTATAAAGGGGCGGCGGAGTGAAAAAAGGCTCTACGCCCTGTCCGGCATCCGCACCGTAAACGGCCGCGGGCGCGTGCTGATGCCCCCTGCCGCCGGTAAATCCGCCGCCGGTCCCGCGCTCAGCCGCATCCCGCGCTTCTTTTGGTGCGGCATGCTGACCGTCCGCGCCGGAAACCTGCCCCGCGGGCGGCTCCAGCGCAAAAAAACCGCTTTCGGAAGCGGGACCGCGGGCATTGCCCCCGCTGCCTGTAAACGGCGACGCATGGGCGGCACATGCCAGCAGACATACGGCAACCACCGCCGGAAACACTCTTTTCAGCACCATTACAACTCCAGCTCTATGGCATAGGGCACTATCTGCCCGTAATAATAGGCAAGTTCAGGAGCTTCCTGCAGCACCACCCTTGCTTTGTCCGCACCCTTCACCGTCACATGCCGTTCATCAAAGAAAAAGGCTGTGTAATAGGTAGGGTCGTACAAGGCCACTTTGACCACTTCTCCTGCAGCCGCAGGCAGATCGAGCGGCACCGTGAAGGAATACCGCAGCATGCCGTCGCTGAACGTGGCGGTGAAATGCTCCACCCGTGTGACACCGGCGGTCTTTCCGCCCGCATAAATGTGTGTGTAAAAGCCTTCCTCGTGCAGGTAGCCGGTAATGTCCGCCTTCAGTTTTTCCCATTCATCAGGCGTCAGCGCACCGTCCTGATTCAAATCAAGATCGCCCAGAAACAAGGCACTGGACATCTCGTCAAAGCTCCACGTCTCGTGCAGAGCCTTCAGGCGGCCGTTTTCAATCTCCAGCTGTACCAGCGCCTCCACAAACACATGCGGATGCGCAACCGCCTGCTGCGGTACAAATGCCGCACAGCAGACAGCTATAAACCACAGCAGCTGTATGTTAACCTTCATTCTTTTCATTATTTTTTTTCCGGACTGTTTTCTACGTGCGGCCATGCGGGGCGCAGACCGCCCGCCGCGGTTTTCAGGACCGCACTGTTAGCACAGGCTGACAGCCAAGTTGTACCACTTTTTTAGTTGACATTGATTTTCATTTTCACTATAGACTGTATCCATGCTGTGCAATTCAACATGACACCCTACTACGCAGGAGAAAGATTATGTGCGCCACCCTTATCGGAGGCATGGACAGACTGAAGAGAGAATACATCGACACCGCCAGAAAAAGCGGCGTTGACCTCAAGGTGTTCACAGGCAAGGAAAACAGAATTTCCGGCCAGATGGGCTCCACAGACCTTGTCATCGTGTTCACCAACAAAGTCTCGCATTCCGCCCGCAAGGAAGTGATGCAGTATGCCCGTTCGCGCAGCATTCCCGTAGCCATGATCCACTCGTGCGGCATTTCCACGCTGCGCCAGTGCCTCAGCAACCATTCCAGATAATCAGGACACCGCAAAAGGAGAGACACCATGTGCGCCGCCAGCCGTATCACCCATCTCAACCGTACCGGAATGAAGGCTTTTTCCGACGGAAACCTTGCCAATGCCGAATTTTTGCTCCAGCAGGCCCTGCGGCAGGCGCGTCAGCTCAATTCCGACACGTTCGAAGCAAAAATACGCAACAACCTCGGTCTTGTCTGCTTCAAGGCAGGCAGACTGCAGGAAGCCCGCGAACACTTCGGACATGCTCTTGCATTCATCGGCGGCAGGATTGGCAGCGAAAACCGGCTGTACCGTGCCGTGCAGACCAATCTTGCCGCCGCCGAAGCATGCTGAACACACATAATATCATTCCGCTGCATGAAACCGTCAGCATAATGGACTAGACGGAAACACACTCGTCACGTAGTATCGCTATGTTCTGAAAGTGATCATGTATTCGCTCTGTAGGGTGCGGTGCGCATGCGCTGACGTGCTGCACACGCCATTTTCAGGAAAGCAAGGAGACGCTCAGGATGAGCAGCAGCGGAATTGAAATCGCAAAGCCGTTCGTCACGGCCACAACCAACGTGCTGTCCACCATGGCAGGCATACAGCCCATACCCGGCCAGCCGTATGTAAAGAAAAACAACGTTGCCAAGGGTGACGTTTCAGCCGTTGTGGGCATTACCGGCCACAAAAACGGCAGTATTTCCGTGACGTTTACCAAACAATGCGCCATAGCCGTGGTAAAGGCCATGCTGGGGGACGATATTCAGGATATCATACAGGACACCAAAGACGCCGTGGGCGAAGTGACCAACATGATATCAGGTCAGGCCCGAGCCGCCCTTTCTGAAATGGGCATGACCTTTCAGGGAGCCACCCCCTCGGTCATCATGGGCGACGGACACACCATCAGCCATGTGACCAAAAGCCCTGTCATCGCCATTCCCTTCAAAACAAATCACGGAGAATTCACCGTGGAGTTCTGTCTGGAATAGCAAAAGGCTTCTGCAAATTTTCCGGCCCGCCTGTGCGGGCTTTTTTTTATGTTCACCGGCACAGAAAAAGGTTTTTCTATACAACGCTGTGCCCTTGCGCACACAAAACCCCTTCATGCTGTGCGCTTACGCCCGCACAGACCGTATCCACACGCTAAGATACTGTATTTTAACATCATACACATCAAACAACGGGGCGACACAGGGCAAGCAAGCATCCCTCTAGGGGCACCTCGGTTTTCCACATGGTTATTCACTGTGGAAAACCCCCTCCGGCCAAGGCCTCAAAAAGTAAAACAACATGAAAAATTACAAAAACACAAACAAAAACAAGGCATAACCATTTTCCTTTTCTCTTTTTTCCCTTAGCGGCCTGTACAAGATGCACCCCCTCATGTATCTTTCTGACCTGTGCGTACGTACTTTGTTTAAAGTTTTGCTACACATTTTCTAAATCACAACCTCCCTGCCGCAACACAGCAGTTTCACACATAAAAAACGGCTTTCCGATAGACGCCGATTCCTGCGCGTCCGGACGGCGGCAGCAATACCAAGAAGTTATCATAATGAACTCTGCATGGTCCTACGTCCGCGGATTTGAGCGTGTCAGCCTGTGCGACTGGCCCGGCTGCAACACCAGCGTCATCTTCATGGGGGGCTGCAACATGCGCTGCCCCACCTGCCACAACTACACCATAGCATGGCAGCCGGAACAGGTTCCCGCCATCAGCAGACAATCCATACTCACCTACCTGAAAAACAGGGCAAAATGGATTGACGGCGTGGTCGTGACCGGCGGAGAGGCCACTCTGGTGCCGCAGCTGGAAACGGTGCTGCACGACATCAAGGCGCTCGGCATGCGTATAAAACTGGACACCAACGGAATGCGCCCCGACGTGGTTGAATCGCTCATGCAGCAGCAGCTTGTGGACCTGTTTGCCGTGGATGTGAAAGGCCCGTGGGAGCTTTACCCCCGGCTCACCGGCGGCACACACAGCCCCGAAGAAGCCCGCACCGGACTCAGCCGCATATTTGCACTGGCGCAGACCGCGCCTGAGGCGTTTCTCTTCCGGCTGACACAGGTTCCCGTGCTTACCCCTGACCACATTGACACCGCGCGGCAGTATCTGCCGCAGGGATTCACTCTGAAACTTCAGGACTATGTCGCCCCGAGGAGGTCTCATGCCGAAACAGATTCAGAAACGCGACGGATGTCTGGAGACGTGGTCACCCGACCGCATAGCGCTGGCCATACTGAAAGCGCTCAAAGCCAGCGGCATTAAAGACCCGCTGCTCTCCAGACGCCTTGCCCGCAAGGTGGAGCAACGCCTCGAAGGCATTGACGTCCCCTGCCAGGAGCAGGTGCAGGACACCATTGAGATGATTCTCATGGAGTCACGGCTGTACCATGTGGCGCGCCGTTTCATCATCTACCGTGAAAACAGGCGCCAGCTGCGCGAACAGCAGGCAGCGTATCTGGATATTTCCGAGACCATAGACAACTATCTGGACAAGGCTGACTGGCGGGTAAATGAAAACGCCAACATGACCCACTCGTTTCAGGGGCTCATGCTGCATCTTTCCGGCACGCTGCAGGCCAGATATTCGCTGGAAAAGTACCCCGAGGAAGTGCGTCAGGCGCACGAACACGGTTACTTTCACATCCACGATCTTTCCTTCGGGCTGGCGGGCTACTGCGCGGGCTGGAGTCTGCGCGACCTGCTGCTGGAAGGTTTCAATCTGGAAGGACGCTCCAGCGCCGGACCGGCAAAGCATCTTGATACAGCACTGGGCCAGATGAACAATTTTCTCGGCACACTGCAGAACGAGTGGGCCGGTGCACAGGCCTTCAACAATGTGGACACCTACCTTGCGCCCTTTGTGCGCAGGGACGGCCTGAACTACCAGCAGGTGCGTCAGGCCATACAGAAATTTGTCTTCAACCTGAACACAACCTCGCGCTGGGGAGGGCAAAGCCCCTTCACCAACCTGAGCTTCGACCTTGTGTGCCCGCGCCATATAGGCAAGGAAGCGGCCATAATCGGCGGCATGCTGACCGACGACACCTATGCCGGATTCCAGACCGAAATGGACATGATCAACAAGGCATTTCTTGAAGTGATGCTGGGGGGCGACCATGACGGACGCATTTTCTCGTTCCCCATTCCCACCTACAATATAACAACCGACTTTCCGTGGGACAGCGAAATAGGCGACCTGCTGCTGCGGCTTACCGCCAAGTACGGTGTCCCTTATTTCCAGAATTTCATCAGTTCCGACCTGAACCCCGAAGACGTGCGTTCCATGTGCTGCCGCCTGCAGATGGACCTGCGCGAGCTGCGCAAAAAAACCGGCGGCCTTTTCGGGGCGGGCGATCTGACAGGCTCCATCGGCGTGGTCACGCTCAACCTGCCCAAGCTGGCCTATCTGGCGCAGGGTGAGGAAGATTTTCTCGACCTGCTGGAAGAGTATGCCGACCTTGCACGCCAGTCGCTCGAATTCAAACGCAAAATGGTCAATGACAACCTTGAGCGCGGCATGTTCCCATGGAGCAGAAGGTATCTGAAAAACGGACTCAACGGCCACTTTTCCACCATCGGACTGGTGGGCGGGCACGAAGCCTGCCTCAACCTGCTGGGCAAAGGCATTGAAACCGACGCCGGTGTACGGCTGATGCAGCGCGCACTGGAACATCTGCGCAACCTGACGGCCCGTTATCAGGAAGAAACCGGCAACCTGTACAATCTTGAAGCCACTCCGGCGGAAGGCACAAGCTACCGGCTGGCACGCATCGACAAGCGTCTGTATTCCGAAATCAAAGCTTCCGGTAACGGCACGCCCTATTACACCAACTCCACCGCCCTGCCCGTGGGCACCACCGAAGACGTTTTCGCGGCGCTGGAACACCAGAACAAACTGCAGCCTCTGTATACAGGCGGCACCGTGTTTCATACCTATCTGGGCGAAGCCGTGGCCGACCATCAGTCGCTGAAAAAGTTCATTCTCAAGGCGTTCAGCAATACCAAGCTGCCGTACATATCCATCACGCCCACATTTTCCGTGTGCAAAGATCACGGGTACCTGCAGGGCGAACATCACACCTGCCCCTCATGCGGGGCGGACGCCGAAGTCTACACACGCATCGTCGGCTACTACCGCCCTGTTTCGCAATGGAACAAGGGTAAACAGATGGAGTATGACGACCGCACATGTTACAACGGCGTACAATACTAACGACTGCTTCATGTCTCTTTTCAGCGCCTCCGGCACAGGCCGGAGGCGCTGTTTTTTTGTCTCTGCCCGCGTCAGTGCACAACGCGCAGACCATGCCCCTGCGACAGCATCCCCTTCCTTCCACTTCCGGAGCCCTTCACTTCCGGCGCAGAGTGGTGTAGCCCGTGTATGCTTCTGCACCGCCGCATGTACCTGCATCCCCGCGCATAACGGCACGCGGCACTGCAGCGCTCTAAGGCAGCACAGCAACCGGAGATTCCATGACATACGATTTTGATACCCGTCTGAACAGGCTCGGCACGCGTTCCGAAAAGTGGGACGAAATGGAAACACGCTTCGGCGTTCCTGCACAGGGCGACCCGCAGGGCATTGCCATGTGGGTGGCGGATATGGACTTCCGCTCTCCGCCCGCTGTAAACGATGCCGTGGCCGCCATGGCCCGTTCCGGCCTGTACGGCTACCCCGGCGCATGGCGCGATCACGACGAAGCGCTGTGCGGCTGGCTGCAGCAGCGCCACGGCTGGGACATCCGTCCGCAGTGGGTGCTGCGCATGCCCAACGTGGTCACGGTGCTGCACCTTGCCATTCAGGCGTTCACCCGCCCGGGCGAAGGCGTCATAGTGCAGCCGCCGGTGTATCCGCCTTTCATGCTTGCTCCGGGCAACTGCGGCCGCACCGTGCTCGAAAACCCGCTGCGCTGTGAAGACGGGCCGCACGGCCCCCGCTTTGTCATGGATTATGACCATCTGGAACAGCAGATAGATGCCGGCGGCAAACTGCTGCTGCTGTGCAGCCCGCACAACCCCGGCGGCAGGGTATGGTCCCGCGGCGAACTGCAGCGTCTGGCCGAAATATGCCTTGCCCGCGACGTCATCATCATCAGCGACGAAATCCACCACGACCTTGTCTACCCGGAACATACGCACACAGTTCTGGCCCGTATGTCACCGGAAATAGCCGACAGAACGGTCACCTGCATTTCCGCCACCAAAACGTTCAACATTGCCGGATCCATGCTGGGCATGGCCGTGGTGCAGAACGACGGCCTGCGGGCGCGCCTGCAGCAGGCCATGCACGGCGCGGGACTGTTCGACCCTTCGGCATTCGGGCTGGCCATGGGAATTGCCGCATACAGACACGGCAATCCGTGGCGGGAAGCACTGCTGAGCTATCTGGACGGCAACAGACGTCTGGTGCACGACACCCTGTCGGCGCTGGACGGCGTATCTCCCATGCTGCCGGAAGCCACCTATCTCAGCTGGCTTGATTTCAACGGCACGGGACTGGCTTCGGAACAGATCATCGACCGGCTGCAGAGCACGGCCCGTCTGGCTCTCAACCACGGGCCCAGCTTCGGCACCGGCGGAAACGGCTGCATGCGCCTTAACTTCGCCTGCCCGCGCAGCGTGCTGCATGAAGCTCTCGGGCGGATAGTGCGCGCGTTCAGCTAGGCACCGCCGCCCCGGCAGACACCATGCCCGGCCGCCGCCCCCGCAGCGCACCCGGCCGAAATAGCATGGGAATCAAACATGTTACAAAAATGTCATTGTGACATATCAATGGCATTTGAAGCGAAAAGCCCTTGACGGCGGCGGCGTTGCTCGGTTTAGATGGGGCGATTTTTCATCGGCAGCCCCTTATCCCCGTACCGGCGACTGCGGAAGTGCGCCGGCAAAGCAGGGCACCGCTTTTATGCAAAATTTCATTTGGAGGTACTGGATGAAGCGCGTCTTGAAACTCATGCTGCTTGCACTGGTTGCAAGTCTGGCATTCGGCTGCAGCGCCGAGCCGGAAGAAAAAAAGGCTGAATCGGCCCCCGCCGAAAAGGCCGCCGAAGCGCCCAAGGCAGAAAAAAAGGTTCTGCACCTTGCCATGGATGCCGACCCTGTGTCTCTGGACCCCCATGTGCAGCTTTCCGGCGGCATGCTGCAGTATTCGCATCTGGTGTTCGACCCCCTCGTCCGCTGGACGCAGGATATGGCCTTTGAACCCCGCCTTGCCGAAAAGTACGAGCGCATAGACCCCCTGACCATGCGCTTTCACCTGCGCAAGGGCGTCAAGTTCCACAGCGGCAATGAATTTACCGCCAAAGACGTGGTGTGGACGCTGGCCCGTCTGAAAAAATCGCAGGACTACAAAGCCCTGTTCGAGCCTTTTGCCGAGCCCAAGATCATCGACGACTACACCATCGATCTGATCACCCACAAGCCCTACCCCCTGATGCTGAACATGGCCACCTACATCTTCCCCATGGACAGCAAGTTCTACAGCGGAAACGATGAAAACGGCCAGCCCAAGGACGCCATCGTAAAGACCGGCCCCTCCTTTGCCAACGTCAACGAATCCGGCACCGGTCCCTTTACCGTGGAATCCCGCGAACAGGGCGTGCGCATGGTATTCAAGGCATTTCCCGGATACTGGGGCCCCCGCGGCAACGTGGAAGAAATCGACCTGAAGCCCATCAAGAACGACGCCACCCGCGTGGCATCCATTCTGTCCGGCGATGTTGATTTCATCATGCCTGTTCCGCCTCAGGACTACGACCGTCTGGCCAACCACGAAACTGTCAAGCTGATCACCATGGCCGGTTCGCGCCTGATCACCCTGCAGATGAACCAGAACCGCGTGGAAGCCTTCAAGGATCCCCGCGTGCGTCAGGCCGTTGTATACGCCACCGACAATCAGGGCATTGCCGAAAAAATCATGAAAGGCCGCGCCACCGCAGCCGGTCAGCAGAGCCCCGAAGGCTTCTACAGCTACGTGCCCGAACTGGCACCCCGCTATGACCTGGAAAAGGCCAAGCAGCTCATGAAGGAAGCCGGCTACGAAAAGGGCTTTGAAGTTACCATGATCGCCCCCAACAACCGCTACGTGAACGATGAAAAGGTCGCCGAAGCGTTTGTTTCCATGATGGCCAAAATCGGCATCACCGTGAACCTGAAGACCATGCCCAAGGCTCAGTACTGGGATGAGTTTGACGCACAGGTGGCCGACATCCAGATGGTGGGCTGGCACCCCGATACCGAAGACTCCGCCAACTACACCGAGTTTCTGCTGATGTGCCCCAATAAGGAAACCGGCTACGGCCAGTACAACAGCGGCAACTACTGCAACAAAAAGGTGGACGAGCTGACCATCGCCTCGCAGAGCGAGACCGACAAGGCAAAGCGCACCGCACTGCTGCAGGAAGCTGAAAAAATTATCTACGAAGAGGCCGCCTACATTCCCCTGCACTGGCAGCACCTTTCGTGGGCAGTGGGCCCCGGCGTGAAGAATGCAAAGGAAATCGTCAACGTGATGGACTTCCCGTACTTTGGCGACCTTGTAATAGAATAAACCGTCCATGTCGCGGAGCGGGCCGTCAGGTCCGCTCCGCTTTGTGCAAAGACGCTTTGTAGGGAAGGCAAACAACTCCTGCTTGTTGTCCCCGCAAAGCGTCTTTAGGACAGGCGCCATAAGGAACCGGCCCAAAGGCCGGTTCCCGCTTGTCTGCCAGACGGCCAACCACAGTCATCTAACCCTCAAACCCCGCAAGCACTCTATGATCGCTTTTATTGTTCGACGGGTGACACAGGCGCTTATCGTCATGTTTGTCATCAGCTTCATCGGGTTTGCCATCAAACACTCGCTTGGCGACCCTGTGCGTGAAATGGTGGGCGTCAGCGTTTCTGTACAGGAACGTGAGGCCCTGCGTGAGCAACTGGGGTTGAACGATCCCTACCTTGTCCAGTGGGGGCGTTTTGTCAAAAACGCCGCTCAGGGCGATCTGGGTCAATCGTTCTTTTACCGCAAGCCCGCAATGGAAGTCATTCTCGACAAGGCTCCGGCCACGCTCGAACTGGTTTTCTGCAGCACACTGCTCATTCTGCTCATCTCAACCCCTGTGGGCGTGTATGCGGCCTACCGGCCCAACTCGCCGTTATCGCGTTTTTTCATGGGCTTCAGCGTTGTCGGTGTTTCCATTCCGGTCTTTCTGACAGCCATCCTGCTCATCTACATATTCGCGGTGGAACTGCACTGGCTGCCATCATACGGCAGAGGAGAAACCGTAACCCTTTTCGGTTTCTGGAGCACCGGCCTGCTTACGCTTGACGGGCTCAAACACCTCATCCTGCCCAGCATCGCGCTTTCTTCCATCATGCTGCCGCTTTTTATCCGGCTTATCCGCGCAGAAATGAAGGAAGTGCTGGAAACAGAGTACGTCAAGTTCGCCCGCGCCAAAGGGCTGCGCGAACGCAGAGTGCTCATGGTGCATGCATTTAAAAACACGCTTCTGCCGGTCATTACCGTGGGCGGCGTGCAGATAGGCCTCATGATCGCCTACACCATTCTCACCGAAACGGTTTTTCAGTGGCAGGGCATGGGCTTTATGTTCATCGAAGCCGTCGAACGATCCGACACCGCCCTGCTGGTGGCCTACATGGTTTTCGTGGGGGCTCTTTTCGTGGTGGTGAATACGGTGGTGGACATCATATACGGACTGGTGAACCCCATGGTCCGCGTCGCGGGGAGGAAATAGATGCTGGCCAGACTGAAACAATTGCGCGATTCGGATTTTCTGTATCACTTCGTACGCGACAAAATAGCGCTGACCAGCTTCATCGTGGTTGCCGTGCTGGTGCTTTCAGCCGCGTTTGCGCCGCTGCTCACCTCGCACAATCCGTATGACGGTGCCAGCATCGACGTAATGAACGCCGAAACGCCTCCCTCGTGGAAAGCCGGCGGTTCCGCCGAATTTCTGCTGGGTACCGATGCGCAGGGACGCGACATGTTTTCCGCCATCCTGTACGGCATGCGCGTGTCCATTCTTATCGGCATGGGCGCCGTGGCGCTGCAGGCTTCGCTGGGCATTCTCATCGGGCTTATGGCCGGATACGGCTCCAAGCGGCTGGACAGCCTGCTGATGCGTGTTACCGACGTACAGCTTTCGTTTTCTTCATACATGGTTGCCATCTTCTTCGGTGCGGTCATTCAGGCAGCTTTCGGCGTGGCCAAATTTGCCGAAATCGCCGTACCGTTCATCGTGCTGGTCATCGGTCTTTCCGAATGGCCCCAGTATGCCCGTACCGTGCGTGCATCGGTACTGGCCGAAAAGAAAAAAGAATATGTAGAAGCGGCACGCGTCATCGGGTTGAAACCGCGGCGCATCATGTGGCGGCATATCCTGCCAAACACGCTTACTCCGGTGCTGGTTATTTCCACCGTGCAGGTGGCAAACGCCATCATGAGCGAAGCAGCCCTGTCTTTTCTGGGACTGGGCATGCCCGTTAACCAGCCCTCGCTCGGTTCGCTCATCAAGTCAGGCTTCGAGTACATTTTCAGCGGCAGCTGGTGGATCACCCTGTTCCCCGGTGTGGTGCTGGTGCTGCTTGTGCTCACCATAAACCTGCTGGGCGACTGGCTGCGGGATTATCTCAATCCCAAACTCTACAAGGACTAGACCATGAGCACGCTGCTTGAAGTCAAAAACATGACCGTCCAGTTCGCCATGCGCGACACGCAGCTCACAGCGGTCGACAATGTTTCGTTTTCCCTGAACAGGGGGGAACGGCTCGGCCTTGTGGGCGAATCCGGGGCGGGAAAATCCGTGACCGGCTTTTCCATAATCAATCTTGTCAGCAAGCCCGGCCGCATCACCGGCGGTTCCATACTGTTTGAAGGACACGACCTGACCAAAGCTTCGCCCGAAGTACTGCGTCACATCAGGGGCAACCGCATCAGCATGATCTTTCAGGATCCCATGATGACCCTGAACCCCGTGCTGACCATAGGTACCCAGATGGTGGAAACCATTCTGGCGCACAAGAAAGTCTCGGTGAAAGAAGCGGAAGCCATTGCGCTGGAAAAACTGCGCAAGGTGTACATACCCTCGCCGGAAAAACGGCTTAAACAGTACCCGCACGAGTTCTCCGGCGGCATGCGCCAGCGCATAGTCATCGCCATCGCGCTGCTTACCTCGCCCGCGCTTATCATCGCGGACGAGCCCACCACGGCGCTGGACGTGACCATTCAGGCCGAGATCATGGATTTGCTGCTAGAGCTGTGCGAATCGGAAAACATGGGCCTTATTCTCATCACGCACGACCTCGGCGTGGTGTCTCAGGTCACCGAAAAGATAGCCGTCATGTATGCCGGGCGCATAGTTGAAATGGGCGAAACGGACAAAGTGGTCGCCGCGCCCCAGCATCCCTATACCAAAGGTCTGCTGGCCGCCCTGCCGCAGGGGGTCAAGGGCAAACGCCTCAACCAGATACCCGGCATCATGCCCGGTCTCGGCTCCATTCCCCGAGGCTGTGCGTTCAACAACCGCTGTACCTGCCGCGAAGACCAGTGTCTTCAGGAGCGGCCCTGTCTGGAACTCAAGAAATCAGGCGGCATGGCTGCCTGCCACATTCTGGAATAAGTCATGGCTACAACACCGTTGCTCGATCTGAAAAACCTGTCCAAGCGGTTCGACATTTCCGGCGGACTGCTGGACCAGCTGCGTTTTCAAGGCGGCAGACTGACACGCAGAAAAACCGTGGTGCATGCCGTGAACAATGTCTCGTTTTCCATAAACGAAGGCGAAACCCTGTCTGTGGTGGGCGAATCCGGCTGCGGCAAATCCACGCTGGCACGCACGGTCATAGGGCTGTACCGGCCCAATGCCGGTGAAATAATCTACCGCGGCCAGCGTATAGACAATCTGTCAGAAAAAGCAGCCCTGCCCTACCGCACCCGCATGCAGATGGTCTTTCAGGACCCGTACGCCTCGCTCAACCCGCGTATGCGCGTACGTCAGATTCTGGAAGAACCCGTGCGGTTTCACAACCCAGCCATGACCGGCGCCGAAGTACGCGAACGCGTGGCGGGTGTGATGGATCAGGTGGGCATAAACCCCGCATGGGCAGACAGATACCCACACGAGTTTTCCGGCGGCCAGCGGCAGCGCATATCCATCGCGCGGGCGCTGGTGGTCAAACCGGAATTCATTGTGGCCGACGAACCCATATCCGCACTGGATGTGTCCATTCAGGCGCAGGTACTCAATCTGCTGATGGACCTGCAGGAAGAATTCGGCCTGACGTATCTGTTCATCAGCCACGATCTGTCTGTGGTGGAACACATTTCCAACCGCGTGGCGGTCATGTATCTGGGCAGCCTGTGTGAACTGGCTACGGCGGAATCGCTTTTTGAAAATCCCCGTCATCCCTACACGCAGGCGCTGCTTTCCGCCATTCCGCGCATCGGGCAGAAAGGCTCGCGGCATATCCGCCTGACCGGTGATGTGCCCACGCCCATCAACCTGCCCAGCGGATGCGTATTCAACGGCAGGTGTCCGCACGCGGACGACCGCTGCCGCCACGAGACCCCCGAGGCCCTGATGCAGCCAGACGGTGCTCTGGTTGCCTGCCACGCGCGGCAGGAAGGCCGTATCTGACCCCGTATCTGCAGCCGCAGACGGCGCCGCCCCGCACGGGACGGCGCCGTTTTAGTCTGTACACCTGCCGTCATGCAGCCTGTGACTGCGCGCAGCATGCTTTTGCAGATTCACTCAGATAAGGCGTGGCACACCGCACAACAGACTGCCGGAAAACACAGTATGCATCCGGCATGTTGCCGCTATCCTGCAAATCAGGGTACAGTCTTTTTTCCGGCATGTGTTTCCTTTCGCATCCAAAGTCAGTATAGACCGATGATACAACATGCCGCCGCATCTGCGCGGAGAAGTACATACACCGGCCCGCTGCCCTGCGCCGCGCCTGTGCCGGATTTGCAGGAGGCTTTTTCCATGACTTCATCAGCACGCCTTGTATCCGCATGCCGTGTCTTTCTTTGCGCCATGCTGTTCGCGGCCCTGGCTGTTCTGGCCGGATGCGGTTCCGATACGGAAGAACGCTCTGACAGGCAGCCCTCCGCGGCGCACAACGCCGCTGCCAATGCCACATCTGAAATACCGCACGAACAGCAGACAGTTGCCGCACAGGAACCGCCCGAGTTCAGCTATACGGGAGCGACCCTTGCAGAATCGGAAAACGGCCCGGAAATATGCTTTGACTTCACACAGGCACTGGATGCTTCCGGCAATGTATCCTATCAGGACTACATACGCTCCGCCGCAGGACTGACGGTATCGCGCATTCAGGCGCAGCGCATGTGCCTGACCGGCGGCAAAGCCGGAGACACCATTGCGGTGACGCTGCGCGCCGGGTTGCCTGCCGCATCGGGAGATGTTCTGGCGTCGGACGCCGAAGTCAGCATATCACTGCGCAACCTCAAGCCTTCGGTAAACTTTGAGCGCGGTTTTGTACTGCCGCGCGGTTCTGCCCGCGGGCTGCCCGTGACCACCGTAAACACCGAAAACTGCTGGCTGGCCGTGCTGCGCATGCCGCCCCACGCCATCACGCAGGTATATGGTGATATTCTTTCGGGCAGACGCTTCAACCCGTGGGATGTGGTTCAGCTCAACCGCACGCAGGCCGCGCTGGCATGGAACGGTACCATGCAGGTGGTGCCCAAGCTCAACGAACCGGTTACCACGCTGTTTCCCGTACGCGACGTGGCCATCCGCAATAAACCGGGACTGTATTTCATTATCGGATCACCCGCTCCGCTGGCGCCCTCTTCCGGCACATTCAGCTATGAAGACCTGCCCGAAGAAGTGGGCGGGCAACTTGTACTGGAAACCGACCTTGCCCTTACAACCTATCAGGGCACTGACGGCATGACAGTGTCTGTGCGTTCCTATGCCACCGCACAGCCTGTGTCCGGTGTCACGCTGACACTGATCAGCCGCAATCTTGAAGAACTGGGCACAGCCGTCACCGACAGGCAGGGCATGGCCTCGTTTGCCGCCGGTCTCACCCGCGGTCAGGGTGCCGCGGAACCCGTGCTGCTGACCGCTGCCAGAGAAGACGACACCGCCCTGCTGGACCTGCGGGGCACTCCGCTCGATCTTTCCGACCGCGGCATAGAGGGGCGCACTCCCATTCAGGGTGTTGATGCCTATCTGTACACCGACCGGGGCGTATACCGCCCGCGCGAAACCGTTAACCTGATGGCCATGCTGCGCACCCCGCAGGGAGCGGCCGTCACAGATGCCCCGCTGACTGTCACCGTCGTCAGGCCCGACGGCAAAATCTACCGCCGCACCACCGTACAGCGGCAGGAGCAGGGAGCGGCGCATCTGCCTGTACATCTTTCGGAAACAGCCCTGCGCGGCCGCTGGCAAGCCACGGCCCACATCGACCCGCAGGGGCCACCCGTGGGCGAGGTGTTCTTTCAGGTGGAAGACTTTGTGCCGGAACGCCTTGCCGTGAGCCTGCACACCGCGCAGAGCGCCATAACGCCGCAGACCCCCGCCGCAGTCGCCGTGCAGGCCGACTTTCTGTACGGCGCTCCGGGCAACGGTCTGCAGGCCGAGGCCGAAACAACGCTGCGGCCCGACCCTGCTCCGTTCAAGGGAGCCTATGCGGGGTACCTTTTCGGCGACGTCACCGCCCGTCCGCTGCGCATGGACAACGAAGTTCCCCCCACAGACGAAACAGGCAAAACAGCGCTGCAGATATCTCTTGCCGACCTCACCGCGGCAGCGTCCGCCCGCCGGGCCGAAACGCAGCTGCTGCTGGACCAGCCCGCGCTGGCAGACATAACCGTGCGCGTGCAGGAACCCGGCGGAAGAACCACCCGTGCCGCTGTTTCCGTACCCGTACTTGCGCGCAAGGAGTACATAGGCCTGCGGCCTCTGTTCCGCGACGGATACGCCCCCGTGGGGCAACCCGCCCGGTTTGAAGCCGTCTGCGTGGATGCAGGCGGACGCACCACGGGGCTGGATAACGCCACCGTCACATGGAAGCGCATCAGCGTTTCGTGGCAGTGGTCGCGCACCGGCGGCAGCTGGCGCTACGAACGTGTGGAACGCGTGGCCGAAACCCGCACCGAACCGCTGGCAGTTACGGCGGACGCTCCCGCACACATCAGCCGTATGCTTGACTGGGGCCGGTACCAGATAGAAATCAGTGCCCCCGGACAGAAGCAGACAGTGGCATACACATTTAATGTCGGCTGGGGTGCAGAAACCGATGACGACAGGCCGGACAGGCTGGATGTCCGTCTGGACAGCCCGCTGTACAAGGCCGGTTCGCAGGCGCGCCTGCACATCGATTCCCCTGTGGCGGGCAAGGCCACGGTGGTCATTGCCAACGAGCGGGTGCTGGATGTCATCACGGCGGACATACCCGCCGGAGGCGGCACGGTTGACCTTCCTGTACGGCAGGACTGGGGGGCGGGCGCCTACGCGCTGGTAACGCTGCACCAGCCCCTGCAGCAGCGCACCGGACGCTCGCCCGTGCGTGCCGTGGGTGTTTCATGGATACCCGTGGACATGGCGGAGCACACTCTGGCGGTAAGCATAGCATCGCCGGAGCGCATCCGCCCGCGCAGCACGGTCTCGGTACCTGTGCGCATACAGGGCGGTGCCGGAGCGCATGTCACGCTGGCCGCCGTGGATGAAGGCATTCTGCAGCTCACACGCTTTTCGTCCCCTTCTCCGGACGGATACTTTTTTGCCAAACGCCGGCTGGGTGTCACCATGCGCGACGACTACGGCAGGCTGATAGAAGGCGAAGGCACCACGGGGACCATCCGGCAGGGCGGCGACATGGCCGGAGCATCCGGTTCGCTGGAGGCAGTACCGCTGCGCATCGTGTCGCTGTTCAGCGGCGTGGTGACGGCCGACAGTTCCGGCCTTGCCAGCATCCCTCTTGAAATTCCCGAATTTCAGGGCAGGCTGCGGCTTATGGCCGTGGCATGGAACACTGCCGGTGTCGGTTCCGCTTCGGCGCACATGACGGTACGCGACCCGCTGGTGCAGGATATTATTCTGCCGCGTTTCCTCGCGCCGCAGGACACGGCACAGGCAACCGTACTGCTGCACAATCTCGAGGCGGCGGAAGGCACCTACACTGTGACGCTGGCAGGTAACGGCACCCTTTCCGTCAGTCCGGCAGACCTCAAGGTCACACTCAAACAGGGGCAGCGGGTACTGCTGCCCGTGACTGTAAGCGCACAGGGCAACGGACAGGGCAGTATCAGCGCTCTTGTACAGGGGCCGGAATTCCGTGCCGACCTGCACCGCGACATGACAGTACGGCCCGCGTTCGGCCATCAGACAGTACGCAGTTCCGTCACGCTTGATCCCGGGTCATCCCTTGCCATCGACACGGCCCTGCTTGAAAAAACACTTCTGGCACAGGGCCTTACCACGAACCACATTCTGAAAGGAACGCTGGAGACATCCGTGCAGGCCGGCTCTGTTCCCGGAGCGGATGTGCCGTCGCTGCTGCGCTGGCTTGACCGCTACCCTTATGGTTGTCTGGAGCAGACAGCCAGCCGCGCCATGCCGCTTCTGTACCTGCGGCAGGTGGCTGCCATGAGCGGACTGGAAGAAACATCGCCCGCGGCAGAACGAATCCGCGACGCCATAGACCGCATAGGCGACATGCAGAACCCTGACGGCAGTCTGAACATGTGGCCGGGCGACACATGGCGTGCCGACCCGTGGACCACGGTGTACGCCATGGACTTTCTGACGCGTGCTGCGCTGGAGGGACACAACGTGCCCGAACCGGTGCTGGACGGTGCAAGAAAATATCTTACCGCAGTGGCCCGCAGCGGGTCATACGGGGCCTCGCCCGAGGCCATGGCTTACGCCTACAGGGTTCTTGCCCAGTCCGGCGTGCTGCTGACGGCGGACATGCGCTACTTCCACGACAGCTCGCCGCAGCTGGACAGCACCGGCTGGGCCAGTCTCGGCAGAGCCTTTGACCTTGTGGGCGACAGGCCCCGCGCCGCATCAAGCTTTGACCGTGCGGGAGCAGTCATCGCATCGGGCGTACGGCCGCAAAACGCGCAGCCTGCCCCCTACGGTACCGGCAAGCGCAATCTGGCTTTTGCCGTAGCCGCAGCCGCGGAATCAGGCAGAGTGCAACTGGCTGCCGAACTGCTGCAACGCGGCGGCGGATTCGGCCCCGACAACGGCCTCATGCGCACCACCACACAGGAGGCGGGTTGGAAGCTGCTGGCCGTCCACGGTCTGCTTAAGGAGGCTGAACGCACACAGGTCACACTGGACGGACGTCCGGTGACCACCCGCGGCGGTTTCAGCATAATCCGTCTGCCCGAAAGCGCCTTTCTGCAGAGCGGCGGCAGTGCCCCTGCGCTGGGCAACGCGGGCGAAGGCATCGCATGGGTCACCACGGCATTCGACTTTGCCCTTGCCGCGCCGCGCCCCGCTGTGACGCACAAAAGCCTTTCTCTTAAACGGGAATATCTTACATTCGAAGGACAGCCGGTAGACACCGCCACCGTGCGCCGTAACGACAGATTCATCGTGCGGCTTACACTGCGGGCCCTTCAGAGCCAGCACAGACAGATTGTGGTGCAGGACCTGCTGCCGGCAGGTCTGGAAGTGGAAAGCATAATTCCGCAAAACAATGCTGCGCAGCCCTGGCTTAAACCCACGGCAGCATCGCTGCTGCAACGGCAGGACGACCGCGTGGTGGCCGTCTATGACTTTGAACGGCTGCCGTGGAACAACGCCCGCGGCAGGGAACCGCTGGTGGCCGCATACATTGTGCGCGCTGTCACCGCAGGTTCATTCACCATACCGCCGGCAAGCGCGGAAGACATGTACGACCCGCAGTTCGCCGTACGCGGCGAAGCCGGCAGCATGACCATCGCGCCGTAACAGCCCGGCCGGCAGAAACAACCGGAACTCCCGCGCCGGCGGCATATGCCGCCGGCGCGCATTATGTGCAACGGTAACCCGCCCGAAACAGACTTTCCCATGCCTCTGACACAGCACCAGCCTCCCGCCACGCAGCACACGGCACGCACCCGCCCGGCGCTCATCCGCCCGGCGTTCATCCGCGCCGCGGCTGCCGTCGGCATATCGCTGTTTTGTACGGTAATGCTGCTACTTGTTCTGGATGCGGCCTTTCCGCCCGACCTCTCGCGCTACAACCGGCGTTCCGTGCTGGTGACCGATGCAGAGGGCAGACTGCTGCACGCTTTTCTCAGTCCCGACGGCATGTGGCGGCTGCACACAACACCGCATGATGTGGACAGCCGGTACCTCGACATGCTCAGAACCTATGAAGACAAACGCTTCGGCATGCATCCGGGGGTGGACCCGCTGGCTGTTCTGCGGGCCGCGGCACAGCTTGCCGTTTCCGGGCATGTGGTATCCGGTGCGTCCACACTGTCCATGCAGGCAGCACGGCTGCTGCAGCCGCGGCCGCGTACACTGAAAGCCAAACTGACCGAAGCCCTGCGCGCCATGCAGCTGCACTGGCGCTACGGCAGCAACGGGGTGCTTTCCATCTATCTCACTCTGGCGCCGTTCGGGTCCAACATTGAAGGGGTGCGGGCCGCCTCGCTGACATATTTCGGTAAAGAACCGCGCAGGCTGACCACGGGAGAAGCAGCGCTGCTTGTGGCACTGCCTCAGTCCCCCACGCAGCTGCGGCCGGACAGAAACCCTCTGGATGCCCGCAAAGCGAGAGATAAGATTCTCGGCCGCATGCACGCCGCAGGCATTATCAGCGGCAGGCAGCACACCGAAGCCCGCACGGAATCCATTCCGGCTGTCCGCAGGCAAATGCCCGCGCTGGCGTCTGTTCTGGCCCTGAACATGCGCAATGCAGCCCCCCGCCGTGAGCACATTGCCACCGCCCTGAGCCTGCCTGTGCAGCACGCAACCGAAACACTGTGCCAGCGTCATGCCCTGAGCATGGAGCAGGGAGCCGCCACCGCAGCCGTGGTGCTGCACCGCGCCACCCGGCAGGTGCGAGCCTATGTGGGCGGCAAAAATGCCGACGCTTCGCGCAATTATCTGGACCTGCCCCGCGCACTGCGTTCACCCGGTTCCACGCTGAAGCCATTCATCTACGGACTGGCTTTCAGTGAACACATTCTGCATCCCGAAACCCTCATCAGTGACGAAGCACACCGGTTCGGCGACTTCAGCCCGCGTAATTTCCGCAGGGGGTATCAGGGCGCTGTAACGGTGCGCGAGGCTCTGCGTGACTCACTGAACGTGCCCGCCGTCAGCGTGCTGTACGCACTGGGCCCCGACAGACTGGTTGCGGCGCTGCGTAACGCCGGTGCAACGCTGGCCGTGGAAGGCGATGCCACACTGCCCATAGCGCTGGGCGGTGCCGGCACCACTCTGCTGGACCTCACAACCCTGTATGCAGCACTGGCAGACGGCGGCACAGCGCTGCCGCCGCAGTTTGTTCCCGCCGTCCTGTCCGCCCCGCAGCAGGGATTCCGGCTGATGGACAGCGCTGCGGCATGGCAGGTCATTGATATTCTGAAAGACTCGCCGAGGCCGCAGGGCTATCTGTCAGCCGCGGCCGGCGGCAGACCTGTCGCCTTCAAAACGGGCACGTCATACGGATACCGCGACGCGTGGGCCGTGGGTGCTTCTCCTGACTGGGTGGTGGGGGTGTGGACAGGCAGGCCCGACGGCAGACCCCGCCCCGGCGCAGTGGGGCGCACCGCCGCTGTACCGCTGCTGCTTGATATTTTCGGCAGGTTGCCGCCGGATACTGGCCCGTGGCCTTCTCCCCCGGCAGGGGTGCTGGATGTGCGCGACAACCGCAGGCTGCCTACGGGGCTGCAGCACTTTGTGCCGGGCAGCGGCACGGGCCTGCCTGTACTGGCCGGCGAGCCTCCGCGCATACTGCACCCGCAGCAGGGAGCCACTGTGGAATCACTGGGGCAGCAGGCAGGAGAAGGCATAGCTCTGCGCGCATCGGGCGGCACCGCCCCGCTGCGCTGGGTTGTCAACGGACTGCCCCTGCCCGAAGACCAGCATTACTGGCTGCCGGACAGTGAAGGCTTTGCCCGGCTGACGCTGGTCGATGCGGCAGGACGCAGCGCCACAGTGCAGATCCGCATCATTCTGCCGCAGCAGCCGGCACTCGCCCCGTAATTCTTGTTCATACGGCCCCGCCTGCCGGCGGACGCCGGAAAAAAAAAGCGCACAGCCCTGCGGGCCGTGCGCCTGTAGTCATGGTTCCGGCTGTATTCAGCCTTCCCAGATATCCAGATTGTCCTCGGGAATATCGTGCTCTTCCAAAACGGCTCCGGCCACGCCCTCATCGCCTTCGGGCACGATGATAACGCACTGGCAGCCGTGTTCCGCGGCATGGACAGCCAGAGCGCGGATGCGCTCTGCAGTTTCCAGCCGCGCCAGCGTCACCTCTGTCTCCACGACAAAGTAGTACACCACGCCTTTGGTATTTTCTCCCTGCAGGTCGGGCTGAAAGCCTTCGACGGTGTCGGGGCTGTCCAGTTCTTCCAGCAGGCCTTTTATCTTTTTGAAGCCCCCTTCAAACAGGGCTTCGCAGGCGGTTTCCAGCAGGTCCTGCCGCTGGATGTCCGCATCGGATTGATTGCTGCTCATACGTTGCACCTCAAAGAAATGTGAGCGCCACATTTCCACAAACGAGCCGCACACGCAAGCAGGGAAATCCCCCGTGCGTACCGGCGCCTGCCCGGCGCCTGTCCGGCGTCAGGTCTCCGGCGGTCGCATGCCCCCCCGTGCGGCCCGAAGGCATTTGCAACCGACCCCGCAATTATTACATATATCTATACATCTAACGGCATATGTAGGCGTTTTTCAATTTGACCCTGCCCTGCGCGGACGGTCATATTTTAGCGTTACTCCCGTAACATTCCCCGCCACCGCAGCCACTTTACGGAGCTTTCCATGCCGCCCCAGCAGCCCTCAGCACCGCAGACAGCACCCGACTCCGCCCCGCCGTCCCCGGCCAGCACGGCGTCTGTTCCCGATGCGGCACGCATGGCCGTCCAATGTACAGAATGCGGTGCCTGTGTCAGAATGTGTCCTTTTCTGCAGGAACACGGCACTCCGGCGCACATGGCCCGTCAACTGCAGCACAGCCCGCAGACAGTGCTGAACGCTTATGCATGCAGCCTGTGCTCGCTGTGTTCCGCAGTATGTCCGGAAAAACTCGATCCGGCGCAGATGTTCATGGACATGCGCCGCGCCGCTGTGGCCTCCGGCCTGCTGGACACGGCGCCTTACCGGCGTATTCTGGGCTATGAAGCGCTGGGCATATCTGCGGCTTTCACCCTGTACGGCCTGCCGCAGGGGGCCGACACGGTATTTTTTCCCGGATGCACACTGGCCGGAACCCGCCCGCGCACGGTACAGGCGGCCTTCAGCTATCTGCGCACGGTGTTTCCCCGCGCCGGTGCCGTGCTTGCCTGCTGCAGCAAGCCTTCGCATGATCTGGGTATGCAGAGCCTGTTCAACGAGCGGTTCACTCAGCTGTACAACCGGCTTGCGCAACACGGTATACGGCGGGTGGTCACGGCCTGCCCCAACTGCCACAAGGTATTCACCACATACGCACAGGATATGGAGGTTGTCAGCATATACGAAGTGCTGGCCCGCAGACCTGCCATGGCCGCCGGTCATGACTGCAGCGCACCTTCCTGCACGGCCGCACTGCACGACCCGTGCCCGCTGCGTGAGTTTCCGGCCATTCACCATGCCGCGCGCGTTCTGGCGGCAGAAGCCGGAATAGACGTCACAGAGCTGCCCGGCACACGCCGCCGCACACTGTGCTGCGGCGAGGGCGGTGCCGTAGGCGCGGTGCGCCCCGACCTTGCGGGCGGATGGACCGCACGCCGCGCAGCCGCAGCGCCGCAAAAAAGAATATTCACCTACTGTGCGGGGTGTGCGGGCAGCCTTTCCGCTGCGGGCCGCCGCACCGACCATCTGCTTGATCTTGTTTTTTACCCGCGCCGCACACTGGCCGGTCGCATGAAACCCGCCCGCGCCCCGTTCAGCTATCTGCACAGGCTATGGCTGAAGCTGCGCTGGCGGCTGCTGCTGACCCGCGGAACAGACGGAAAGTAATCCGCGCGGCAGATATAATCCGCTTTTTTCCCCCGCGTTGACACGGCTGCCATGCGCTTTATACTGGACGCAAACGCCCCCGGAGGCGTGCCGAATCCTTCGGCACGCCGCGGGGCATCACCTCGCGCCCTTACGCGAGCAGCATCCTGACGGGATAATCATGTCTTCCGACAAACCCCATTCGCCGGAAATTCACATCCGCGAAATGAGCATTGACGATCTGGCTCCTGTTTTTCACATGGGCGAACGACTGTTCACCTGCGATCTGTATCCTTTTCTGTACCGCACCTGGGATGAGTGGGAAGTGGTGGGGCACTACAACACCGACCCCGAATTCTGTCTTGTGGCCGAAGCCGACGGCCGGCTGGCAGGATTCATCATCGGCACACTGATAAGTAAAGCATCATGGACCTACGGCTACATTATCTGGATAGGCGTCGAGCCGGAATTCCACGGTTGCGGCATCGGCCACCGGCTGTACGACAAAATGGTGGACCGCATGGTGGCTGAAGGTGCGCGCTACCTTATTGCCGATACGGACCCCAGCAACGGCCCCGCACTACGGTTTTTCAGCGGCAAAGGCTTTTCCAGCGAGCAGGACCACGTCATCCTGACACTTAACCTGCATCACAACCCGCAGTACCAGCAGGTGCTTAAAAAGCACGGATCAGGTTCGACCGTGGCAAAGGAACATACTCCGACGCGCTCTAAAAAACGCCGCACCAGAACCCCGGCCGAGCCGAAAACAGGCAAAACAGAAGGCGTTCACCCCCGTGACCCCGCAGCAGCCGGCGGTCACGGCAGCTGCGGCAGCTCAAAAGACAGCGCATAATCACACACCGTGCAGCCGCACGCGCCGCCGCGCACACATTGCCAAACCTGCCCGCCCGTGCCATGTACACGGCGGGCGGGCTGCCTGTGCATGCCCGCCGGCATAACCGCATGACGGAAAAGCAATGGGACATCTGGCAGCCAAAGACATCTACCGTTCACTGGCGGCAACCATAGACGGCACCCCCGTGCGCACGCCCGATTCCCCCGCGTTTCAGGCCATGCTGCGCGCCCTGTATACCCCGCAGGAAGCAGCTCTTGTCAGCCGCATGCCGTACCGCCCCTCCACCGCGGCCCGCATAGCCGCACTCTGCGGCATGCCGCCCGAAGACCTTATCCCGCAGCTTGAAACCCTGTGCGGCAAAGGGCTTGTGCTCGATATCTGGGACGGCAGCACATATCAGTACATGATAAGCCCCATCGTCATCGGCATCTTCGAGTTCACCATGATGCGTACCGGGGGAAACCTTCCGCTCAGGCAGTGGGCAGAACTTTTCCACGACTACATGTTTGGCGACAAAGCCTTTTTCGAAGCAAATTTCGGCGACGGTCAGCAGGTATCCGTCATGCGCGCGCTGCCCTATGAACAGGTGCTTGCCGGCGACCACGTGGAAATACTGGATTATGAAAAAGCCTCTGCGCTGGTGGAACGGCACAGTGTTTTTTCCGTGGGGCTGTGTTCCTGCAGACACGAAAAACATCATATGGGGCAGAAATGCCGCGTGCCCATGGAAACGTGCACTTCCATGGGCAGCGGAGCGGAATTTCTCATCCGCAACAAGTTCGCACGCCGCATAGACAAAGCGGAAATGCACGACATACTGGACAGGTCGCGTGATTTCGCACTCACACTTTCCACCGACAACGTCCGTCAGGACGCCAATTTCATCTGCCACTGCTGCGGCTGCTGCTGCAATCTGATGCAGGGCATACGCGAAACGGGGCTGGGCAACATTCTTGTTTCATCAACCTGCATGGCGCAGGTACAGGAAGAACGCTGCACCGGCTGCGGCAAATGTGCGGCGGCGTGCCCCATAGACGCCGTAACCATGGTACCCGCAGCACAGACTACCCCGGACACCCGCACACGCAGAAGCGTACAGGTGGACACTTCGCTTTGTCTGGGCTGCGGGGCATGCGCCCTGAAATGCCCGACGGGGGCCATGGTGCTGGAAAAGCGCCGGCAGCGGGTCTTTCATCCCGAAGATTCATTCGAACGGGTCATCCTGCAGAGTCTTGAACGCGGAACGCTGCAGAACCTGATATTTGACAACCCCAACAGCCGTACCGAGCACTTCATGCGGCACCTTCTGGGCGGTTTTCTGCGCCTGTCCCCCGTCAAACGCGCTCTGATGAGCGAAACGCTGCGCTCGCGGTTTCTGACGGCATTCCGCAACGCCGCGCTCTGACACACACCGGAGAAACGCACATATGCATCAGGCACCGTTCGAGGCACCGCCTTCTTTGCCCGCATGGCATGCACGTGATGACAGCGGGCCCGACCTTGTGATGGGGCTTGCAGCGGGATACCACTACGGCGATGTGCGTCCTTTTGTACGCTCACTCGAAGGGACAGGCTTTTCCGGACACTGCGTGCTGTTTGTCTCGCCCACCACGCGCGGGCTGCAGGAAATCGCCGCCCACGGGGTGCGGCTGATACCGTTTGAACGCGCCGCCCCCTGCAGCCACCTGCCCTACAATGCCCTGCGGTATACTCTGTACCGCGACTATCTGGCCTCGGCGTCGTGCCGGTACCGGCGCATTCTTATCACCGATGTGCGCGACGTGGTCTTTCAGCATAATCCTTTCGACTTCCGCTGGGCGGCGGGTATTAATGTGACACTGGAAGACCGGCGCATGAGCATCGGCCGCTGCCCGTACATGACCCGCTGGATAACCGGCCATCTGGGAGACGATGCATTACGCTCGCTGCACGCGCAGCCCATATCGTGTTCCGGAACCACGGCAGGCTGCCACGGCGGCATGACGGCTTATCTGCAGCTCATGCTGGACAGGCTGCTGCCGTTTGTTCCGGCAAACGGCATGGCGGGCTACGATCAGGGTGTGCATAATTTTCTGCTGCACAGCGGCATACTGGCCCGCACCATGCCTGTGACGGTACACGACAACACCGGCCCCGTACTGACTCTGGGCTATGTGGAAGGCACACCGCCCCATGATGAACAGGGGCATGTGGCCCCGCTGCCGCATGCAGAGCGGCCGCCGTATATCGTGCACCAGTACGACCGCAAGCCGGAGCTTTTCCGCGCACTCCGCGCCCGCTATGCCCCGCCGCGCAAACACCGTTCCGGCCGCTGAATCCCCCGCCTTTCCGCCTGTTGCGGCACCCCCCTCATGCTGCGTCACCGCTTTGTCATCATTCCTTCACACACACGGCACACGGCCCCCTCACAACCTGCTACAACCACGTGCGTCCGCCGCGCCGCGGACACCATTCAGGGGGAAACATGGCTGATTCATGCAGCGGTTACACAGAAAAACATGCCCTGCCCGCAGGGATACTCCGCGCATGGCCGGTCATCAGCGCTCCGGTACGGCAGCGGCTGCAACTGCCCCTTGCAGGGGCAATATACTTTGTGGCGGTGCTCTGCGGGCTGCAGTCGGGAATCGCCTGCGGTCTGCCGCCCTCCATCCATCCCGCCGCCGGCTTCGGATTTGCCATGCTGACCCTGAGGGGAGGCACCATGCTGCCTGTGCTCATGCTGGCCGATTTCTGCGCGGGCATGACGGCTCTGCCACCGCTGCCCGCGCTGGCGCTGGCCGCAGGTAACACCGCGGGCATCGCACTGGCATGGCAGCTCATGCAGGCCAAGGCCCCGCAGGTACGTATTTTCGACCTGCCGCGCCATGCCGTTCTGTTCATCTGCGCAGCTCCGCTGGTTCAAAGCGTCACCGCGGCCACGGCAGGCACCTTCAGTCTGACACTTGTAGGCATCGTGCACCACTCGCAGGCTTCGACCGTATGGGGTGCATGGACTCTTGCCCAGGGTGCGGGCTTCATTCTTTCGGGCATGGCCGCTCTGTCATGGACACGTCCTGCACCGCCCGATGCCGCAACACCGGACAGGCGGCGTCTGTTAAAAGCTTCGGGAGCAGCACTGCTGCTGTGTCTGCTGGTACTGGGGCCGCATCCGCTGCCGGATTCACTGCGTTATCTGCTGCTGTTCATCATCATCCCCGCCACGGCATGGGCCGGATTCAAACTGCCGCCCGCGCATCTTTCATCCCTGCTGCTGGCCGGCGGCACACTGGGGGCATGGCTTACCCACGCTGACCACGGCGTACTGAGCACCCTGCCCGCCCCGCTGCCGTTCGTACTGCTGCAGGGCGCCATGCTGCTGCTGAGCGCCATGGCGCTGATGACGCAGGTGCTGGCCACCACCAACAGGCACATGCGCCGCTCGCTTTCCACCACGCAGGATGCCGCGCTCTTCAGTCTGGCATCACTGGCGGAAACACGCGACAATGAAACAGGCGCCCACATAATGCGTACACAGGCGTATGTCCGCGTGCTGGCCCGGCAGTTGCGCACACATGTGCGCTTCCGCTCCGTACTTACCCCCGAAGGCATTGAACAGCTGTGCAAATCCGCCCCGCTGCACGACATCGGCAAAGTAGGCGTGCCCGACGCCATCCTGCGCAAACAGGGGCCTCTGACCCCGCAGGAAATGGATCAGATAAAGCTGCACACCGTATACGGGCGTGATGCTCTGCGCCACGCTTCCATGAGACTGGGCGGCAGTTCTTTTCTGCAGATGGCGGAAGAACTGGTGCACACGCACCATGAATGCTGGGACGGCACGGGATATCCGCAGCAGCTGACAGGAGAGCAGATACCCGTGGCAGGCAGACTTATGGCGCTTGCCGATGTCTATGACGCACTTATAAGCCGCCGCTGCTACAAAAAGCCCGTTCCGCACCATCAGGCACGCGAGATCATACTCAAAGGACGCGGCACACGTTTTGACCCCGCCGTGGTTGATGCCTTTCTGCGGGCGGAGCATGACTTCCTAGCCATTGCCGCCGCCTTCAGAGACGAGCCTGATACCTGCACCTGAAACGCCGCGGCACACGAGCCGCCGTATCCGCTCCTGCCGTGCGTGCAATAAAAAAACCGGCGCACCGCACACGGTGCACCGGCCTTAATCCGTTTTCTGCCTGTCTGCCGGTCTTATGCGCCGGCACCACCGAGATACGCGTTCTGCACCTCGGGATTGGCCAGCAGACTGGCCGCCGTATCTTCCATGACAATGTTGCCCACTTCCAGCACATAACCGCGTGTGGCCAGCTTGAGAGCCGCACGGGCATTCTGTTCCACAAGCACCACCGTCACTCCGGCCTGATTAATCTTGCGCACGGTTTCAAAAATGGAGCGCACCAGTATGGGCGCAAGGCCGAGGCTGGGTTCGTCCAGCAGCAGAATGCGCGGGTCGCCCATAAGAGCACGCCCGATGGCCAGCATCTGCTGCTCTCCGCCGGAAAGAGTGCCTGCCAGTTGCTCGCGGCGTTCTGCAAGGCGCGGAAAAAGCGAGTAAATCCAATCCAGATTGCGCCGGATTCCGGCCTGATCCTTACGGGTGAACGCCCCCAGATTCATGTTTTCCTGCACGGTCAGCGTACCAAACACACGCCGTCCCTCCGGAGACTGCGTGATGCCGCGTTTGACAACCTCGTGACTGGGCAGCTTGTGCAGCGGCTCGCCTTCAAACCATATACCGCCCTGCGACGGCTTCACCAGTCCGCTCACAGCCATGAGCGTGGTGGATTTTCCGGCACCGTTGGCACCCAGAATAGTGACAATTTCGCCCTGATTCACGGTCACATTGACACCGTGCAGCGCTTCGACATTGCCGTACTTCACATGCAGGTCGCGTATTTCAAGAAACATCCGTCCCCCTTACAGGTCGTCGTCCGCACCGAGGTACGCTTCAATAACTCTGGGGTCGGCCTTCACGGCGTCGGGCGTTCCCTGCGCGATGACGGCACCGTATTCCAGCACCACCAGCTGTTCGCACACCTTCATGACCAGCCCCATATCGTGTTCGATAAGCAGCACGGTTATGCCCCTGTCACGTATGGCCCGTATAAGATCAATAAGCTGGGCTGTTTCGTGGTCGTTCATCCCCCCGGCGGGCTCGTCCAGTATGATGAAGCGCGGGTCGGAAGCCAGCGCGCGGGCAATTTCGAGCAGACGCTGGTTGCCGTATGACAGGTTTCTGGCCAGATTGGCATGCTGCGCGGCAAGCCCCACAAATTCCAGCTCGTGCACGGCGCGTTCCAGCGCCCTGCGTTCTTCCGCCCGCTGGCTGCGGGTGCGGAACAACGACGAAAGCAGGCCGGACTTCATGCGGCAATGACAGCCCGCCAGGACGTTTTCCAGCACGCTCATGTTCTGGAACAGCCGTATGGTCTGAAAAGTACGCGCGATACCACGCACGACAATACGGTGCGTCGGCCTGCCGGTCAGGTCTTCCCCGTCAAATTCAACCGTACCGCTGTCAGGTTTGTAATTGCCTGTTATCAGGTTGAACACGGTGGTCTTTCCCGCGCCGTTGGGGCCTATCAGCCCCACAATGCTGCCCTGCTCCACAGTCATGGAAACATCATTGACGGCAATAAGCCCGCCGAAGGTCTTGGTAAGGTTGGTCAGTCTGAGCAGGCTCATGCGCGCTCCTCCCGCGTCTGCGTGCCGGACATGATTCCCCGCAGGTCATAATGGCGCGGTGCCGGAGGCAGCAGACCCTGCGTACGGAAAATCATCATGGCCACCATGGCCGCACCGAACACCAGCATACGGGCGCTTGCCAGCTCGCGGAAAACTTCGGGCAGGCCGACGATGAGAAAGGCCCCCAGCAACACCCCGCGGATGGAACCCATGCCGCCCAGAATCACAATGGTGAACATGACCACAGATTCCCAGAAAGAAAATGATTCCGGTGAGATGATGGTCATTTTAGCGGCAAAGAGAGTTCCGGCCATACCCGCCCAGAAAGCACCCAGCACAAAAGCACCCAGCTTGTAGGCTGCGGTGTTCACTCCGCTGCCTTCCGCGGCCACTTCGTCTTCACGTATGTAGTTGAGCGCTCTGCCGAAACGCGAATTTTCGAGCCAGTGGAACAGCAGGATGGTCACAGCGCAGAAGCCCCAGATAAGATAGAAAAAATGCACGGGCTTGCGGATCTTGAAACCGAACAGTTCCGGCCGGGCTATGCCGAAAATGCCGTTGGCGCCGCCGGTCATGTCAAAGATGTTGTTCACCAGCGCTATACGCACAATTTCCACTATGCCTATGGTCACGATAAGCAGGTAGTCGCCCCGCAGATGAATGATGGGACGTGCCACCACCAGCGCAAACAATGCCGCAAGCACACCGGCCGCAGGCATGGCCCACAGCACGGGAACATGAAATGTCACGTTGAGAACGGCCGTGGTGTAGGCCCCCACGGCGTAAAAGGCGGCATGCCCCATGTGAAACATGCCCGCATGGCCCAGAATGATATTCAGCGACAGAGCCAGAACCGCATACAGTCCCACGGTGTTGAGCACATCGGTCCAGTAGGGGTTGATAAAGGCCGGCATGGTGGCAAACGCCGCCGCAGCGACCATGTACATCGCGTAGCGTCTGTTCATATTTTGTCAGCCACCCTTTCGCCCAGCAGGCCTGTCGGCCTGATTATCAGAATGATGATGAGCACGAAGAAGGCGATGGCATCTTTCCAGGCGATGGAAATATATGCCGCACCCAGCGCTTCGATGACTCCCAGCAGCAGGCCGCCCACCATGGCGCCCGGTATGTTGCCTATACCGCCCAGAATGGCCGCTGTGAACGCCTTGAGCCCGTACACCCACCCCATGGTGAAATTGATCTGGCCGTAGTACAGCCCCACCATCAGGCCGGCGGCGCCGCCCAGCGCGGGACCTATCAGAAAGACCAGAGAAACAACCCTGTTCACATTGATGCCCATGAGCTTGGCTGCACCCTGATCAATGGCCGCAGCGCGGATGGCGGTACCTGTTCTGGTTTTCTGAATAAAAAAGTACAGCCCCAGCATGAGCACCACAGACGTCAGGAACATGAGAATGCGCACCAGAGGAACATCAAGGCCCAGCAGGCTTACGGTGGCGGAAGGCAGTATATCGTGCGGATACACCTGAAAACGCGCACCGTAGATGAGCATCACGGCGTTCTGGAAAAAAATGGAGGCACCCAGCGCCGATACCACGGCGGAAAGCCGCGGCGACTGCCGCAATGGTCTGTAGGCCACCCTTTCAAGCAGGTAACCGATGATGGCCACCAGCACCTGCACCATGACAGCCAGTACCAGCACTCCTGCCACAGCGCCCAGATGACCGGTAAGCCCCATGGATGTCAGCAGGGTGAGCCCCAGATACGCTCCGATGGTGAACAAGTCGCCGTGCGCGAAGTTGATAAGCTTCAGCACGCCGTACACCATGGTGTATCCGAGGGCGATAAGGGCATATATGCCACCCACGGCCAGACCGTTGGTCAATTGTTGGAAAAACTCTTCCATGAACGTAAACCCTGTGTCTTGCCGGCCGCAAAACCGGCGTGAAGGAAAAGCCGCGACACGCTGCGGCTGTCCTGCCTTTCCGCCCGCTGCAGCACGCCGTAAACGTGCGGCGCGGAGGAAAAAATCATGCCCGGCAGGCTGCACCGCGGCAAAAGGCTATGCGGTGCGCTGAAAGTGCGGTGCGTCACACCGGTCTGACCGGCATGATCCGGCTATGCGGCAGGACGGGGAGCATACACCCCCCGTCCGTGTTTGCCAATGGGGTAAGGTGGTTACGGCTGCAGTACAAAGTTGCCGTTTTCATCCACGCGGTACAGGCGGTACAGGTCGCCCACACGGTCGCCTTTTTCGTTGAACGAAAGCGAACCGGTAAGACCCGGCAGATCCTTGAGATCTTTTTTCATGTACGCGGCAATATCCTGCGGGTCGGTGGAACCGGCACCGGTGATGGCGGCCTTCAGAGCGATAAAGGCATCGCCGGCCAGCACAGACCACACGGAAGCAGGCATGGTACCGTAGCGGGCCTTGTAAGCGGCGGCAAAGTCCTTTGCCTGCTTGTCGGGCAGGTCCTGCAGGGTGGGCGGGCTGATGAACAGGAATCCGGCAGCGGATTTGCCCGCAATTTTCACCAGATCAAGGTTGTTGGTGGCGTCGCCGCCCATCATGGGCACGTCCCACTTCATTTCCTGCTTCTGCCGCAGCAGCATGCCTGCCTCGGGGTAGTAGCCGGTAAAGAATATGGCGTCGGGCCCTGCGGCCTTCAGCTTGGTAAGTATTGCGGAATAATCACGTTCGTTGGGAGTGAGCGCATCATAGAACACCACTTCGGTGCCTGCGCTTTTCAGCAGAGTCAGCGTTTCTTCGGCCAACCCTTTGGCATACGACGTGTTGTCGTGCAGGATGGCGATCTTTTTATAGCCTTTTTCCTTCAGCACGGCTGCGGCCACGCGGCCCTGTTCGTCGTCGCGCGGACAGGTGCGGAAAAACAACGGCAGACCTTTTTCGGTAAGCCGGATGGCCGTGGAACCGGTAGCCACCTGCACGATGTCCATCTCGTCATAGATGGCCTGCGAGGCTTCGGTAATGGCCGAACCGTATGTGCCGATGACGGCCGAAACACCCATGGTGGAAAGACGCTGGGCTGCCAGTGCGGCAGTTTTGGGGTCCCCGGCATCGTCCTCGACCACTATCTCCACCATGTCGCCGTTAATGCCGCCCTGAGCGTTGGTCTGTTCGGCCAGCATCAGAACAATGTTGCGCATGTCCTGACCTTCGCTGGCCCACGAACCGGTCAGCGGACACATAAGACCGATTTTAACGGTACCGGCCATGGCAGTGCCGGCCATCAGCACCGTGGCAACAACACCCAGAACAAAAGCCGTCATTTTTCTGCTCATGAAAAAACCTCCTGCCCGCGGGTATGCGGGCGTCATGCGTACGCGGCCTGATGCCATCATTCCTCAACGTCCGCCACTGTTGCCGCCGGAGCCTCCGTGCGCCGTATGCGTCTGCGGAGACGGGTATCCCGTGAGGAGCATATACCGGCCAGACAGAATTGTCAAAAAGGCAGTCCTTTTACATGGCTTTCACCCGATCATTTATACTCATTTCAGCAAACGGACATGCCGTCACTGATTAATTATGCGTCTCAGGTGGCGCCGCCTTGCCGATACCCCTGTGATAATGGCATAGTGTCAGTTGACCTTGTGCCTGCAAACGCGAGAGGCTTTAATGATGTATGCCGTGCACGCCCTGCTCAAAGCCCTGTGGCGTCTGGAAAAAGAAAACGAAACGCTGCGAAGCGCCCTGAGCGGTACGCAGCATGCGGCGCAGGCCAGACCGCTGGGCGGGCTGCCGTATGCAGAGGTGGCTCTGCGTCCCGGAGCCGGAGAGCAGACCGGAGGAGAGGCCGGGAAACAGGCGGACACATCTCCGGAAATGGGCCGCGACCTGTACGTCAGCCATGTAAGCGACGCGCTGCTGGAACTGGCCGGCATGACAGCGCCCCTGAAAGACCCCGCAGACATATTCACGGCCGTGCCGTGGCAGCTGGCCCTGCTGTGCACGCAAAGCACCCCCGTGCTGGTCAGCATTCCCCTGCGCATCCGCACCGCACAAGGGGGCTCGCTGCCGGTGCTGGCCATGCCGCTTCCGCTGCCGCATCACGACTCCGCGGCGTCCCGGACCTCATGGCGGTTCATGGTGCTGCCGGTTGACGGCGTTCCCTGCGAAGACGGTATCAACCTGACCCGCGCCATGGCAGACAACATGATAGACATGCTGTGGGCAAAGGACACCAAGGGCCGTTACCTTTTCGCCAACAGAGCCATCTGCGAAAAACTGCTCTGCTGCGACGGCATAGACCCGCTGGGACGCGATGATATCTATTTCGCACGGCGCCAGCGCGCGCTGGGCTGGCAGCACACCTTCGGCGAACTGTGCCTCAACAGCGATGACATCGTACTGCTGTCGCAAAAGCCCGGCAGATTTGTGGAAGACGGTCTGGTACAGAACAAGTATCTGGCTCTGGAAGTGCAGAAATCGCCGCTGTACGATCCGCGGGGTGTGCTGATAGGCACCGTGGGCACAGGCAGGGACATAACACGCCAGAAAGAGGCGGAAGAAGCCCTGCGGCGCAGCGAGCACCGCTTCGGCATGGTGCTGCGCGCCACCAGCGACATCATATGGGCCTATGACATCGCCAAAGACACCATGACCTGCGGCAAGATGGACTCGCCCGACCCGTTCCGCGCCATGCAGGAATGCCATTGTCTGCCGGTGCACCATGAAGAACTCAAAGACATCAAAGACCATGTGAGCCGCTTTTTCAGAGAAGGCGGCGACAACCTGCAGCATGAGTTCAATCTTACCGCACACGACGGAAATACCATATGGCTGCTTTCACGCGGGCGTGTCATGGAATTTGACGAAAAAGGCGCGCCGCTGCTGGCCGTGGGGTCGCATACCGACATCACGGAACTGAAAACAGCACAGGTGGCCGCAGAAGCCGCGGCAAAAGCCAAAAGCGCCTTTCTGGCCACCATGAGCCATGAAATACGCACCCCCCTCAACGGTGTACTGGGCATGCTCCAGATACTCGGCAACGAAATTACCGACCCCAAACCGCTGCGCCTGACAAGAACTGCGCTGGATTCCGGACGCAAACTGCTGGCCATCATCAACGATATTCTGGATTTTTCCACCATCGACGCCGGAGCGGCACCGCTGGACCACGCACCTTTGCGCATCCGCGAGACCGTGAACTCCGTGCTGGCCAACTTCAGCGAAGAAGTACGGCAGAAAGGACTCACCCTTACGGCTGTGGTGGACCGGGCAGTACCCGACGTGCTGGTGGGCGATGAATCACGCATCAGACAGATTCTGTTCAATCTTGTGGGCAACGCCGTCAAGTTCACACGCGAAGGTTCCGTGCGCGTCGACGTGCTGCTGCTTACCGCCCCGGCTGACGAAGAGGCGCGGCTGCTGGTAACGGTGGAAGACACGGGCATCGGCATGGAAGCAGAAATGCTGCCGCGCATTTTCGATCCTTTTTTCCAGGTAGACGGAACCTACCGCCGCCGTTATCAGGGCACCGGACTGGGGCTGGGCATCGTACGGTCTCTGGTAAGCATGATGAACGGCAATATAAGCGTGGAAAGCACCCCCGGGGTGGGCACCACCATCTGCTGTTCGCTGCTGCTGCGCAAGGCGCAGCCCCAAGAGCAACCGGCCGGAGGACAGGAGCAGGAAATACCCGCCTTGCCGCCCGCCCGCATTCTGCTGGCGGAAGATGAAGAAGTGAACCGCATGGCCGCCACATATCTGCTGCGCAAAATGGGACACACCGTCACCGCGGCCACCAGCGGACTGCATGTCATCGAACTGCTGCAGGACCATGAACCGGACTGCATTCTCATGGATATCCAGATGCCCGACATGGACGGCATAGAAACCACAAAGGTCATACGCGGCGGCCAGATAGCAGGGCTGGAAAACATACCCATCATAGCGCTGACGGCACATGCCATGAAAGGGGACAAGGAAATATTCCTTGCCGCGGGCATGGACGGCTACATTTCTAAACCCATTGATGCGGCAGAACTGCAGCGCGAACTGTACAGAATACTGCATACCGGCAAAAACAAAAAACCGCCGCACACCAAGCACGACGGCACACAGGAATAACAAACGCAGCCGCGCGGCCGCGGCGGGCAGGCACAGGGCATCAGACCAGCAGACTGCGGTACAGCCGCATGTACGCCCCCGCCATGCGGACGTCGGTAAATTCTTCCAGCGACTGCCTGCCCCCCTGCACCAGACGGGCACACAGCCCCGCGTCCGAAGCCAGACGGGCGATGCCCCGCGCCAGAGCACCATGGTCGCCGTTGGCAAATGCCAGCCCGTTATCTTCGTGCCGCACCAGCTCAAGGTTTGAGGCAAGGTCCGAGGCAATGACGGGCAGCCCAACGGCCCAGCCTTCCTTGATGACGGCACTGGAACCTTCGCCGTCCACCGATGGCACAGCCAGTATGTCAAAACCGGGCATCATGACCCTGCTGTCCTGCCAGCCGAGGCAGGCCATACGGCTTTCAACACCTTCCTGCCGCGCAAGCTCAAGCAGCGGCTCAAACAACGGCCCGCTGCCTATGATGCGCGCCTCCCACGGCGGCAGCGTGCCCGCTGCACCGCGATGCAGTTCGCCCAGCGCGCGGACAAACACATCATGCCCTTTCTGCCGCGTAAGCGCCCCGACCATGCCGATGACCAGCCGCCCGTCCTGTCTGGTGGTTCTGGGAGTATACAGCGAAGCGTCTATGCCCGAATGAATGACGTGCACCTTTTCTGCGGGCATGCCTGAATCGCGCATGACCTGTGCTATTTCAGCACTGACCCCCACCACGGCATCTGCCAGCAGATATTTGCGGCCCCGCCAGCCCTGACGCAGCGGATACGAGACCCGCCGGGTATGCAGCAGGCGGGTGGCGCCGCCGCTGCGGCTGTGCAGCCAGGCCCCCAGTCCCGCACTGTGGGCGTCGTTGGTGTGCAGAATGCATGTTCTGCCGCGCAGGTGCCGCATCAGGGTATACAGCGTACGCGGGTCCCACGCGCGCCTTCCGCCCAGCGGCAGCACCGGCAGACCGGCGTCCGCCGCCATATGCAGCAGCGGAGCGTTACGCGGCGCGGCAACGACGCAGGAAAATTCAGGGCTGTCCGCCAGCCGCTGCGCAAGGTAAAAAACCTGTCGCTGACCGCCGCGCAATTCATGCCCGAGGTCAAGCAAAACTATATGCATATCCATCACTGCCGCTACCGTGTTGCGTTCTTGCCCGCCCCGAGAAAACAGGGCCGCGCCGGCTTGCGGCGCGGCCCCGGTATGTTCTGCGGGTGCAGGGCGTTTGCCTTCTGCAGGCTTCCGGTTAAAAAGAAATACCGTTCTCCGCAAGATCCCTGCGCAGGAGCTCGCGGAAACGGCGTGCCACAGGGCCGGGTCTGCCCCCGCCCACGGGCTGCCCCTCAAAGGAGACAACACTCACACATTCCGTCGTGGTGCCCAGCACCATGACTTCTGCGGCGCGGTACAGTTCATCCTCGCGCACCTTGCGGAATGCCACATTCATTTCATCACGCACCAGATCAATGACACGCATGATGGTGGTGCCGGAAAGCGCGTTGGTGAATTCGGGAACAACCAGCGTGCCGTCGGCGTCCACAAGGCAGAGGTTTTCCGTGGGGCCTTCGGCAATGAAATCATTCTCGTCAAAACTGACGGGAATGTCGCAGCCGCGGGAACGGGCCTCAAGTTTCATGAGCACGTTGGGAATATAGTTGGCGTTCTTGATGGTGGCCAGATAGCCCTGTTTCGCGGGAATGGACGTCCGGAACGCGGTAACGCCCTTTTCATACCATTCCTCAGGCTTGGGCGTAAGGCTGTACGCCACAACGTACAGGCTGGGCACAGGGCACTCGGCAGGGTCGATGCCGAACCCGCCGGGACCACGTCCCAGCAGAATGCGTATGCAGCCGTCGGGCGTGTCCGCTGCGCGGGCTACCTGCAGCACGATGTCGCGCAGCACGCTCTGCGTGCATGGGGGTGTCAGGTATATCCCCCGCGCCGAGCGCTCCATGCGCTCCAGATGGGCATCCAGCTGGTACAGCCTGCGCCCTTCAAACTTCATGCTTTCAAAAACACCGTCGCCGCGGTGGGCAAGGTGATCATCGGCCGGCATCAGCAGCAGACGCGGGTCACGGCAGATGGCCTCCATGCGGTGTTCGTAAAACGCAAGAATCTTGCCTTCGGCACTGCGGCGTGTCGAAAGCAGCTTTTCCACCCACGCATCGGTATCAAGAACAGGTATCAACGCAACTGCTCCGTTATATTACAGGAATTTTCCGGGATCGGCGATATCCAGCAGAGAACGCTCCACCAGTTCTTCGGCAATCTGTACGGCATTAAGTGCGGCGCCTTTGCGCAGGTTGTCAGCCACCACCCACATGTTCAGACCGTTTTCAATGGTATGGTCTTCACGGATGCGCCCGACAAAGGTTTCATCCTCACCTGCGGCATGAATGGCCATGGGGTAGATATTTTCCGAAGGATTATCCAGCACACGCACGCCGGGAGCCTGCGCCAGCACGGCGCGGGCCTGCGCCGCGGTCAGTTTTTTCTCCGTTTCGATGTTCAGCGATTCGGAATGGCCGTAAAAAACCGGCACGCGCACGGTGGTGGCGGTAACCTTCACCGACGGGTCGCCCATTATCTTCACGGTTTCCTGCACCATCTTCAGTTCTTCCTTGGTGTAGCCGTCTTCAAGGAAAACATCGATGTGCGGCAGACAGTTGAACGCTATCTGATACGGATATACCGAAGCTTCGGGCTCCTGCATGTTAAACATCTGCCGCACCTGTTTTTCCAGTTCGGATATGGCCTTCTGGCCGGTACCGGAAACAGCCTGATAGGTGGAAACCACCACGCGGCGTACGCCTGCCGCATCATGCAGAGGCTTGAGGGCCACAACCATCTGGATGGTCGAGCAGTTGGGGTTGGCAATGATGCCGTTGTGCAGCTTGAGGGCGTCGGGGTTGACCTCGGGCACCACCAGCGGGCAGCGCTCATCCATGCGCCAGTTGCTGGAGTTGTCCACCACCACGCAGCCGGATTTCACGGCATGGGGGGCAAACCGGGCCGAAGTGCCGCCGCCTGCAGAAAACAATGCGATATCAACACCTTCAAAGGAGTCTTCGGTAAGTTCGCGCACGGTGAGCTCGCCACCCTTGAAGGGTACGGTGGTTCCTGCGCTGCGGGCAGAGGCCAGCGCGCGCACCTCATGAGCGGGAAATTCACGATCTTCCAGCGTCTTCAGCATTTCGCGGCCCACAGCACCCGTGGCACCTACAACCGCAACGACCAAACGTTCCTTGGACATTAAAAACTCCTTGTGAGTGGAAAAACATGTGCCGCCGCCCGTTTTCCGGACTATGCGGTAACGCCCCGCGAACGCAGGAATCTGCCCAGCTCCTTGTCACGCACCATAACATGGTCCTTCCACCAGTCCTGCAGATAGTCAAGCATTTCAGGTGTTATTTCAGAACCTTCTTCGATGTAGCGCAACAGAAAACCGATGGCGTCCGTAAAAAACTCGCGATGCTCCTGCATATGCTGTTCATAATCCGGCATTTCAAAGACAAACCGCTCCATGTACTGGCGCTCCAGCGCGAAATGTTCATGTGCGTAGTCGTTCAGACGGGTTATGAGACCGCACAGCACCGCACGGTGATTCCCCTGCATATAGGCGTAATACAGCTCATTGATGATCTCTGTAAGCTGCTGATGCTGATCATCAAGCTCTTTTATGCCGATCTTCATCGAATCCTTGAGTTCAAGCTGCCGCATATGCTTTTCCGCTTTGGCCCTGCCGGCCTTATGCATTATCGCCCGATCCTGCCATAGATCCGGCGAAAACGGTCCTGAACCATTCTATGCCAACATTGCGGCAAAGAAAACCCTCGGCGCCTGCGGCGCACAATTAAAACCGCCGGATGAGATACACGCCCGCCCCCACCATGACAAGCCCCGCAAGGCGCGGCAGATTGACGGATCGGGCCTGATAGCCCAGCACCCCGAAGTGATCCAGCAGCACCGAGGCCGTCACCTGTCCCGCCAGAATGAGCGCGACCATGGTTGTGGCCCCCAGTCGGGGCGCAAGAAAAGTGACCGCGCTGACAAAAAAAGCCCCGAGCAGACCGCCTGTCCAGTGCCACCACTGTGTGGTGCCCGGAACAGGTACCGCCGGCGCGGTGCGCGTGACCAGACACCAGCACACAAGCGCCGCGGTGCCCACGCTGAATGATACCAGCGACGCCAGTACCGGGCTGCCCGCCCAGTGCGCCTGAAGTCCGCTGTTTATCCCCGCCTGCGTGGGCAGGGTGGCCCCCGCCAGCAGCGCCATGACAAATAACAGTGCGCTCATGGGTATCCCCCGTCAGAATGTGATGGTGGCCAGATCGGCCACAAGCGGCCTGTCCGCCTCCAGAAAACGCAGCCGCAGCGCCTCGTCGCACCGCAGCCACGCCAGCCTGTGACCTTCCAGCCCCTGAGGCTCGCCCGCAAAGCCGGTCACATGAAAAAACCTCAGGCGCACGGCGAGATCCTCGTAAGCATGCTCCACGCTGCGCCAGAAGCAGAAATCCCGGACATCCACGCCCAGCTCTTCCTTCAGTTCGCGCGCCAGAGCCTGTTCCGGAGTTTCGCCCTGTTCTATCTTGCCGCCGGGAAACTCCCAGAAGCCGGCACGGGGTCTGCCCTGCGGGCGCTCCACTGCCAGAAAACGGCCGCCGCGCCACAGAATGCCCGCCACCACATCAACAGATTTCATACTGTTCCCGTATCATGACGCCACACTTCCGGCGACAAATAAAAACATCACAAACCGGCCTGCTGTCTGCGGGCCTCTATGTCCGCCATGCCGGATTCCAGATCGGCCATGGCCTCCATCAGCTCTTCACCCCGGGCCTGCAGACTGTGGAACAGCCTGAGCAGTTCCGAAGCCCTGCCGGCGTCGGCATACACATCAGGACTGGCAAGCAGGGTCTCGGTCTCGGTCTGTTCCGCCAGTACCGACTCAAACTCTTTTTCCAGCGCATCGTACTTCTGCTGCAGGGGCTTCATCTCCCTGTGCAGTCTGTTGCGCAGCTCTGCCTGTTCCCGCTTGACGCGTTTCTGCTCCTCGCGGCTCAGCCCTGCCTGCACCGGACGCTCCGCACTGTCATCCCGCGCGTCCAGACTGATGCGGCGGGCCTTTCTGGCCTCATCCCACGCCTCATAGCCCCGTTCGTACACGGTAAAGCCCTGTGCGCCCAGCTCCCACACCTGCTCGGCAGCGCAGGAAAGCAGATGTCTGTCGTGCGCCACCATAAGCAGCGTGCCCGGAAAACTGTCCAGCGCATCCACCAGCGCCTCGCGGCTTTCAAGGTCCAGATGGTTGGTGGGTTCGTCCAGCACCAGAAAATTGCACCGCGCAAGAAAGAGCATGGCCAGAATGAGCCTGCTTTTTTCGCCGCCGGAAAGAGCGGAAACCTGACGCTCAAAGTACGCCTGTCCCAGCATGAACAGACCGAGCACGCTCATCAGCTCTTCTTCCGTGGTACGGGGGTCGCTCAGTCTGCGTATTTCACCCAGCACCGTATTGGCCGGATTAAGTGTATCCAGCTGATGCTGGCTGAAATAGCCCATACGCACCAGACTGCCCTGCACCACGGACCCGCCGGTTTTTTCCAGCCTGCCGGCCACAAGCTTGAGCAACGTAGACTTGCCGCAGCCGTTCGGTCCCACGAGCGCTATTTTCTGCCCGCGGTACAGCTGAAAGCTGAGTGCAGGCCACAGGGCGGTGCCGTCGCCGAAGCTGAACGTCAGGTCCACCACGCTGAGCACGGTTTTGTCCGCCCGCGCAGGTTCGGGCCAGGCGAAATCAAGCGTACGCCGTCTGGCCTCCAGCGTCACACCGTCCAGCTCGCGTTCCATCTTTTCTATCTGCTTCTTGCGCGAATTGGCCTGCCGCGCCTTGGTCGCCTTGGCCTTGAAACGGCGCACGAAATCCATCTTGCGCTCAATCTCTTCGGCCATGCGCTGCATCTCGCGTTCCTTGCGTGCTTCGTTTTCTTCGTGCAGCGCCAGAAACTGCGTAAACGTGCCTTTGCGGTACATGGGTCTGCTGCCGCCCAGATACAGCACATGGGTACCCACCTTATCCATGAACACCCGGTCGTGGGCCACAAACACCAGTGCGCCCTTATACTCCGTCAGAAACTGTTCAAGCCACTCCACGGCATCCAGATCAAGGTGGTTGGTAGGTTCGTCCAGCAGCAGCACATCGGCCCCCGCCGTCAGCACCCGCGCCAGCTTGGCCCTTTCGCGCCAGCCGCCCGAAAGCTCTCTCAGGGTTCTGTCCCATTTGCTCTCGGCAAACCCGAGCCCCGAAAGAACGGCCCGCGCGCGGTGCTCGGGATTGTAGCCGTATACCTGCTCCAGTTCGGCCTGCCGGTGGCCCAGAGAACGCAGGGCGGCCTCGTCGCGCCGCTCTGAAGCTGCCTCCCATTCATGCCAGAAATCATTCCAGTCGGGCAGCACATCCAGCACCCACTCAAGCAGGGGGGTGTCGAGTCTGGTCTCGTCCAGCTCCTGTTCCACATAGCCGAGACGGCAGTTTTTCGGATAGGTCACCCTGCCGCCGTCGGGCGCAGCGGCTCCTGCCAGCATGCGCAGAAAGGTCGATTTGCCGCATCCGTTGGGCCCGCAGACGCACAGACGCACGCCTGAAGGCACCTCCAGTGAAAAATCGGAGAACAGCTCGTGTCCGCCGTATGATTTTGTCAGATTGAGTACTGAAATCTTCATAATCTCTCCGGAGCGCATACCGGAAGCGCTCCCCTGCAGTCATCGCTGCCGCACCGCACGGCAGGTACGGCGGCACATACGACAAGGCCCCGCTCCGCAGGTGACGGAACGGGGCCCTGCCCGAAACATGTCTACTGAAACGGCGTCGGCGCGGTGGTTCAGCAGGCTCTGAATTCGCCGCTTTTACCGCCCGATTTGTACACCAGACGACAGTCGCGCAGCACGATGTCCTTCTGAACAGCCTTGCACATGTCGTAAATGGTCATGGCCGCAACCTGCGCGGCCACAAGGGCTTCCATTTCGACACCCGTCTGCCCCGTGGTTCTGGCTTCGGCTTCCACCACCACGCCGGGCAGAGATTCATCCACGGTAAAACGCACATCCACATAGCTGAGAAACAGCGGATGGCACAGGGGAATAAGTTCCCACGTGCGTTTGGCCGCCTGAATGCCTGCCACTTTGGCCGTGGTAAGCACATCGCCTTTGGGCAGCGCCTGTTTCACAAGCATGTCCAGCGTGGCAGGGGCCATTTCCACCTTGCCGCGCACGATGGCCGTGCGTCTGGTGTCTTTTTTGTCACCCACATCCACCATGGTGATGGAACCGTCGCCGTCCATGTGTGAAAAGCCGCTGCTCATTTTCAGTCCATTCCCATGGCCTTGCCGGCCTTTTTGAACATATTCTTGACCTTGCGCAGGGGTCTGTTCTCTTCCAGCCGCTCAAATTCGCGCAGCAGCTTTTCCTGCTCGTCATTGACGCTGGAAGGAATGCGCACAGTGACCTCAACCAGCAGCGCACCTGTCTGGCTGCTGCCGAGATGAGGCAGCCCCTTGCCGGCGATGCGGAACACTTCGCCGCTCTGGGTGCCGCGCGGAATATCCACGGTCACGGGATCATCCAGCGTGGGCACTTCCACCTTGTCGCCCAGAATGGCCTGCACAAAGGAAATCTCTTTGCGCACCACAAGGTCCTGTCCCTGACGGCGGAAGGTTTTGTCGTCGTCCACCCGTATGACCACATACAGGTCGCCGGGGGGCCCCCCGTGCACGCCGGGTTCGCCTTCGCCGCGCAGACGCAGACGGTTGCCGGTATCCACTCCGGCGGGAATGCGTACGGAAAGCTCACGGATGTCCTGCACCTGCCCGGCACCGCGGCAGCGCGGACACGGGTTGCGCACTATACGTCCTTCGCCGCGGCAGGCACTGCAGGGCATGGCCATCTGGAAAAAGCCCTGCTGGCGCACCACCTGTCCCGAACCGCCGCACTGGGGGCAGGTTTCGGGCTGTGTTCCCGGTGCCGCGCCGCTGCCCGAACAGTCGGGACAGGTCACATTTTTAGGAATGCGCAGGGTGACTTCGTCGCCCCGTGCCGCCTGTCTGAAAGAAATATTCAGATTGTAACGCAGATCGGAACCGGCCTGCGGACGCGGACCGCGCGCACCGCCCATGCCGGCGAACCCGAAAAGGTCTCCGAATATATCTCCGAAATGAGCGAAGATATCTTCCGTGCTGGAAAAGCCGCCGCCTCCGCCATAGCCGTTGCCGTTTACACCGGCATGGCCGAAGCGGTCGTACCGTGCGCGCTTTTCTGCGTCACGCAGCACGTCGTATGCTTCCGCGGCTTCCTTGAATTTAGCTTCCGCTTCGGGGTTGTCAGGATTTCTGTCAGGATGAAATTCCATGGCCTTTTTGCGGTAGGCACGTTTTATTTCATCGTCTGCGGCATCCCGCGAAACCCCGAGCACCTCGTAATAGTCACGCTGGCTCATGATGCTTTATTCGGCTCTGTTTTCCGCCGCGGCGGCGGACAGCTCGTCTTCAGGCACAACCTTGGCGGCTGCGATTTCGCGCAGGGCGGTCACGATTTCCTTGTTTTTAGAGGGAACCAGAGGCTCGTATCCCTCGCGGAACTGCTTCACGCGCTTGATAGCCATCTGTACAAGCAGAAAGCGGTTGCTTACGCGCTCCATGCAATCTTCTACGGTAATGCGTGCCATGTTAGACTCCTTGACGATATTGAATGCGGGCGGTCACTGCCCGTTTGCCTGTTCTGTGGCATTGGCGGCGGCAGAGGACGGTGCGGACGGAGGCTCTGTCTGCGGCATGACCGGATCCGGTGCCGGAGCGGGCACCCTGCTCAGCATGTCATCCACAAGACGCGTACCCACCGTAAACCACGGTCCCGTGTCGTCCACCCTGACCCGGCAAAACCCCGCGGGCAGCGCCGGATCTTTATAAAAATACAAGGCAAGCGCCGCTGCGCCGCCCTCTCCGTACAGTTCCCACACAAGCCAGGGCACGGCCTGTTCCGGAGGCGTGTCCTGCGGCGGAAACTCGTACTGCAGCGACCCAAGTCCGTAGGTGATGACATCCAGCCCCAGCACGGTGCCGCCGGTTACCAGATCACGCCATCCCTGTTCCTTGCGCCCCAGCAGAAAGGTGGTTTCCACACCGTCTCTGCGCAGGGTTATCTTCTGCCCTTCCACCCCGTTCAGCGGACGTGAAAGCACAGGGCGCTCGCTCATATCAAAGGCAGAGCGCGAAAGCTTGTCAACGCGGTCATCTTCCAGCAGCACAAAACCGGGCTGCCGGCTGGCCTGACACAAAAAAGAAGAACCGCCGTTGCCGGTATGATAAATGAGCACCTCTTCCGGCCGGGCTGCTCCCTGCCGCCACACACTGATGCGCAGCTGCGGGGGCGGCAGATCCTCCGGTGCAGTTTCCGTAAGACCGGAAGCCCTCATCCCCGTCAGCACATGCAGATAAAAATCGACAGCCTGCGAAGACACCTGCGCGTCTGTACCGGCCAGCTGCCCCGAAAAGGCAAATCCCGAAGCCGTACGGGCAACCTCCCACGCACCAATGCCGGGGCCTTCCACTGCCAGCCGGACAACCTGCGCGGCAGAAACACCCACAAGCCCCATATCACAGTACGATGCGGCCTCCGCCGAAAGCATGTCGCGGTACACGCTGTCCAGCAGGTACATGTCGTCGCCTTCCTGCGTGGCGCGGGCATACACGGTATGCTTGCGCCAGCCTTCGGCTCCCACATGAATGCTCCACTGCCTGCGCCCGTAAAACGTAAGACCGGTCAGATTTTTGTCCAGCCCGTAGGCTGCGGCTGCAGAAGGCTCGAACGCGCCCAGATGCTGCACGGGGCGGTTCTGCCGCACCGTGTCCACCAGCCGGTTCACGCGGGCGGAATCGGCAAGACACATCATACCTGTCTGCGGGTCCTGCACCACCCAGCGGCCGTCGCCGGATATCAGATCAAACGGCGTACCGCCGGAAATCATGGAAATGCGCGCAAGGGAGGAGACCGCAGGCACAGGCCAGGCGGAATCGGAAAACACCATCACGCGGCGCGTCCACCAGTAGCCCCCCGCGGCGACGAGTAAGGCAAGCCCCGTAACGGCCATCGTTACCAACAGGCGTCTGCTCATGAGTGCACTTGTATCTATAAAAATAAAAAGGCATACCGCGAAGCGGGCGGCCGGTTTTCCGGTAATGCTGTGCCGCAGCGCCGTGTCGCGCGTCCTGCCGGTATTGTTGTATTCTGCGTGGTTCGTCCTTACGGCACGCAACACGCCAAGCTGCACAGCTTACCCGCAGCGCTTGTCGCTGTCAATACCTGACACAGCATATCATAAACGGGCAGGCGCTTCCACCCTGCGCTCAAAATGTGTCCGCATGTGCAACCGTCACCTTTTCCGGCCGCAGCGGCACTGCACAAACTTGCATCGCACGGCGGAAGCAGGTATCTCACCCCGCGCCGGTCCACGGCACACTCTGCCGTCAGCGGCACACAGCGGGGAATCCATACATGGGTAAAGAACAGCTCAACTACGCACAGAAACAATGCATCGCCAGCGCGGGCAAGCTCATGCAGACCACCGGCATGCTGTACCCCGGCGCCCGGGTCGGGGTGGCGGTATCAGGCGGCATGGACAGCTGGGTGCTGCTGCAGGTGCTGCTGTACAGACAGCGCATTGTCCCTTTTCACTTTGAAATAATGGCCCTGCATGTCAATCCCGGCTTTGACCCGCAAAGCCATGCCCCGCTGCTGGAATGGCTGCACCGCAACGGCGTGGCCGGCCATGTGGAGCTGACGGACCACGGCCCGCGCGCCCATTCTCCGGAAAACAGACGCAACTCGCCGTGCTTTTATTGCGCCATGCTGCGCCGCAAGCACCTTTTTGACCTGTGCGGCAGGTACAACCTGACGCATCTGGCCTTCGGCCATAATGCCGACGATCTTGTGGCCACATTTTATATGAATCTGTACGAAGGCGGACGGGTGGAAGGCATGGGCATGTGCGAAGACTTTTTCGGCGGCAGGCTTAAAGTCATCCGGCCGCTGATGCTGGTGGAAAAATCTGTCATCCATCGTGCGGTGCGCGCATGGGAACTGCCGCTGTGGACAAACCCCTGTCCTTCGGCTTTCAACTCGCGCCGCAGCGAGGTCATGGATGAATTTAAAGCCATGTGTAAAAACAACAAAACAATGAAAAGTAATGTTTTCAATGGGTTGATACGCTGGCAGCTTGACTTGACACGTAAAGCGCAATCAAAGTAACTAGTATCGTTGATCCGCCTGTCCTGTTCCGGCGGCACGAACTGACACCATAACCCCCCGGCTATGCTTTTTAACAAATACCACATTGTCATCTTCAAAGGCGATCAGGGCTGCTGCAGCAAACTACGGCTGCGCGGGTGGCTGCTGTGCGCCCTGTTGCTTGTCATGGCCGGTCTTGTGGGCAGCAATATCTACTTTGCCAAATACTACTCGCAGTATCACACCCTGCGGGACAAGCTGGCATCGTCTGAAAAGCTGGTGGACGAACAGAATGTGCAGATTCTCAGCATGGCGGGCAAGCTGAAGAGCATCCGCGACGACCTGCAGCGCATCCGGCAGTTCGACTCCAAACTGCGCATCATGATCAACATGGACAGAGAGCCTGCGGAAACCTCTTCCGTCGGCGGTGCCCGCACAGACGATTTTTCCAGCGACTACCTGCCCATTCACCGGCAGGAACTGCTGGCCCGCAAAATGCACAGCTTTCTCAAGCAGCTTAACACCGAAGTACGGCTTGAAGAAGTCAAACAGCAGGAACTGCTGAACGCCCTTAACGAAAACCGCGAACTGCTGGCCGCCACGCCTTCCATCTGGCCCACCGAAGGCTGGATAACCTCTCCCTTCGGCCCGCGGCGGTCTCCCTTTACGGGACGCAAGGACTTTCACAAGGGACTGGATATTTCCAACCGTCCCGGCACCCCCATATACGCTCCGGCCAACGGCGAAGTTCTGTTCACCGGAACAGATGGCGCCTACGGCCGTACCGTGCTCGTCCGGCACAGCGCCGGCATTGTCACCCGCTATGCCCACCTGCGCAGCTCTGCAGTTAAAAAAGGGCAGAAAGTGGCCCGGGGCGAGCTCATCGCCTACATGGGCAATACCGGCCGCAGCACCGGTCCGCACCTGCACTACGAGGTACGCCTGAACGGTGTGTGCGTCGATCCCATGCGCTACATCCTCAACTAGACTTCCCGACTTCAAGCCCTGCCCTGCAGGGCTTTTTTCTGCATCCGCCGTGCAGACCGGCGATGTTTATAACATCCGCAACCTGTGCGCCTCAGTGCGCCTGTGTTATGGTCTGTCTGTCATGCGCAGTCGCGCACGGCAGGAAGGTGCCTTATGAAACGGCCCGTCGGCCTCTTTGTCAGCAGTATCTCAGCGGTGCTCATCATATTCCTTTGTGCGCCGGTCAGCGCCGATGACCGGCAGGAGCTTGCTCCGCTGCTGTTCGCAACGCAGGAATTTCCGCCCTATGCCTATACCGAACACGGCAGACCTGCGGGAACGGTGGTAAAAGCAGTGCTGGCCGCCTGCGCAGAAGCGGGATTCCCCTGTTCGGTAGCCGTCTATCCGTGGGGCCGCGCCCAGAGCAAAGTCAGAAACGGGCAGGCTGACGGACTTTTTCCTGTCGTACGCACCCGCAGCAGGGACCGCTGGCTCAGGTTCAGTGTGCCCGTCAGCACCGTGGAATACGGTTTTTTCGTACACGAAAATGATCCCGTCCAGCTGGTGTCTGCAGCGGACATGGCAGGATACAGAGTAAGCGTTTACGGTCCTTCCAACACATCACAGACGCTTGAAGCGCTGAACCGCAACCGCATGTTCACCATAGACAGACAACCTGCCAGCCTGACCGGCTTCCTCAAACTGGAGAAAGGCCGCGTCGATGCCGTATTTTCAAACAAAGCCGTGGGGGAAACGCTCATATCCCTGCATAACCTGCGCGGACTGCGCTATGCCGGAACAGCAGCCACGACTTACTACTATGTGGGTTTTTCCAGAAAAACCATACGGGATCCGGTGCTGAAGCGCTTCAACGAGGCGCTGCGGAGCCTGCCCGCACATTACGGACTGCCCGTGCCTGACCCGCTCCGGCAGGACGGAGACGATGCACAGCCTGCTTCCGCCGGAGCAGAGGAGCAGGCCGGCAACGCTGCCGGCGAGTGAAAGAAGTGCATCCGCAGGGGGGCACGCGGCCCTTCTGCATAGACACCATGACATGCCGCACGTACCATGTGCAGACGCACCGCCGCAAAAATATTCCCCGCCGCACCAATGTCACCATGAAGGAGAAGCCATGCCCCCAGCCACCCGTACGGAACATGACAGCATGGGCGCAGTGGAAGTGCCCGCCGACCGCTACTGGGGCGCGCAGACGCAGCGCTCGCTCAAATATTTCGCCATCGGGCAGGACACCATGCCCGAAGAAATCATCCGCGCTTTCGGGCTGCTGAAAAAGGCTGCCGCCATTGCCAACCGTGATCTGGGCAGACTGGACCCGGAACTGTGCGGTTTCATATGCGCCGCAGCGGATGAAGTAGCCGACGGAAAACTTTCCGGTCACTTTCCGCTCAAAGTCTGGCAGACGGGCAGCGGCACGCAGACCAACATGAATGTGAACGAGGTCATCGCCAACCGGGCCATTGAGCTGAGCGGAGGCATTCCCGGTTCCAAATCTCCCGTGCACCCCAATGATCATGTGAACATGTCACAATCATCCAACGACACCTTTCCGGCGGCCATGCACATAGCCGCAGCCACAGCCCTTTCCCGCGAACTGGTGCCTGCGGTGCGCACGCTGCGCAACGCGCTGGCACAAAAAAGCCACGACTGGCAGTCGGTGGTCAAGCTGGGCCGCACACATCTGCAGGATGCCGTGCCCATGACGCTGGGGCAGGAATTTTCCGGATACACAGCTCTTCTTGATGACGGACTGGAAAGAATAGAAGCGGTGATGCCCCACCTGCTGCGGCTGGCGCTGGGCGGCACGGCAGTGGGAACGGGGCTTAACGCTCCGCGTGGTTTTGCGGGCATGGCTGCCGCGGGTGTTGCGCGCTTCACGGGTCTGCCTTTTGTACCGGCACCCAATTTTTTTGCCGTGCTTTCAGCCCACGATGCCGTGTGCATGGCCAGCGGAGCGCTGCGCACCCTTGCCGGTTCACTGATGAAAATAGCCAACGACATCCGCTGGCTGGCATCGGGGCCGCGTTGCGGCATCGGCGAACTCAGACTGCCCGCCAACGAACCCGGATCGTCCATCATGCCCGGCAAGGTCAACCCCACGCAGTGCGAAGCTCTGACCATGGTGGCCGTGCAGGTGATGGGGCTGGACGCCGCCACCGGCATAGCCGGTTCGCAGGGCAATTTCGAGCTGAACGTCTTCAAGCCGCTGATGATTTTCAATCTGCTGACATCCGTGCGCCTGCTGACAGACGGCTGCCGTTCATTCACCGCCCATGCAGTGGAAGGCATGCAGCCTGACATGCAGCGTATCAGCGACCATCTGGGCAGGTCGCTCATGCTTGTGACTGCGTTGTCGCCCGTCATCGGCTACGACAATGCCGCCAGAGCGGCGCACCACGCACATGCGCGGGGCACAACGCTCAAAGAGGCCTGTCTGGAACTGGAACTTATTTCGGCAGAAGAATTTGACGCTGCCGTGGACCCCATGGTCATGGCCGTTCCCCACGGCGCATGACTGCCTGCGGCTTCAACAGGCCTGCTGCTGTGCCCCCGCGCCACGGCCGGCTGTGTACGGCAGCAGTATGCGGAAGCAGGCTCCGCCCGATTCCGGAGAAATCATATGAAACTCTCCACCGTGGCGGTCCACCACGATATGAAAGGAAACTGAGAGGCCCAGTCCGGTACCTTTGCCCGGCGGCTTGGTGGTAAAAAACGGATCAAACACCCGTTTTGAGATGTCTTCGGGGATTCCCGGCCCGTTGTCTTCCACTTCTATGCACACGCCCGTCTCCAGAGCAGCCGTGCGGATGCACAGCCGCGGGGTTCTGTTCTGCATGACTTCGGGAGTCATGGCCTGCGCGGCGTTGTGAAACAGGTTCAGCAGCACCTGTTCAATTTCCTGCGCAGCGCAGGGAATCTGCGGCAGCGACGACGCGAAACAGCGCTCCACCTGCACATTGCGGAAATCCCATGCGTCGTGCAGATCATAACTTTTTTCGGCCAGTTCCAGCGCGGCAGCAATAAGCCGGTGCACGTCTGCGGGCTGTTTTTCACCGCTCTGGCGGCTGAAATCCAGCATATCACGCACAATGACGGCGGCACGGCGTCCGGCATGTTCTATGCCGTCCAAAAAATACAGAATCCTGCGCTGTTCCATGTAACGTCCCAGAGCGGCCAGCGTAAGACCCGTTTCGTGCGCGGCCCGCACGTTGGCGGGCAGAGCGCCGTCCAGTCTGCGGCGCACGGTATCCACCCCCTGCAGCACTGCCCCCAGTGGATTGTTCAGTTCATGCGCCATACCTGCGGCCATGCTGCCCAGCGAGAGCATTTTTTCGCTCTGCACCATCAGGTTTTCCATACGGTCACGCACCGAAACATCGTCCAGCCGCACAACCGCACCCCCTGCCTGCGGCACGGGGTGGATATGCAGGTCCCGCACGATGGTTGTGCCCTGCGGCAGAGTCACCCGTTCGCGCAGGCGCGTGTAGGTTTCGCCGTCCTGCATGACGCGGTGCAGCAGAGCAGCATCTACGGACAGCTGCTCAAGCGGCTGCGTAAAGTCACGGCCGGTCACTTCGCCCTCGGGCAGACCGGAAAGCCGTTCCGCCGCAGGATTCCACAAGATGATGTGCCCCCCGGCGCTTATCCCCACAATGGCCGAAGGCAGCGCCCCCATGAGGGCCTGCAGGCGGTTGCGGCTGCGGGCCAGCTCCAGCCGCTGGTCTCTGTTCTCGCACAGCCGCTGATGACTGCGCAGAGCGGAAAACACGGCAGTCTTGAGCCGCTGCGACGTCAGTCCGCTTTTGTCGCGGTAATCATCTATGTCGTAATCCATCATGATGCGCTCTTCCGGCGCCTGTCCCGGATGCCCGGTGCAGAGCACTATTCTTGTCTCCGCAAGGGCCGGAAGATCACGGATGCAGCGCACAAGCTCCAGTCCGGCGTTATCGGTCTCCATCACCACATCAAGAAGAACCAGAGCATAGGTGTTCCGGCGGAGCTTCTCTTCCGCACCGGCCGCACTGCCGGCATGATCAAGCCGTATGCTGCGCTCGTCAAACACCAGATGCTGCAGCACCATGCGGGTCACCGCATGGACAGCCTCGTCGTCATCCACCACAAGGATATCCCATGCACCGCCGGCGGACTGCCGCGGTGCCTCATGTGCGTCATCGGGGGCAAAAAGGATGATTTCATCTTGTAGCTGGCTCATGACCACCTGCACGGCGCACCCGCTGAAACGGTGCTGCCGGTTTCAGATTACAGACCTTGCCACAGTATCCTCCGCGCGGGTCAACGTCGAGTATAACTGTTATAACCGCGTGCCTGTGCCAGAATGTGACACAGGCCTGCCGCCGCCGCATATGCAGCGGCACCTGCCAAAAAGCGAGCGGGCACGTCAGTACCCTTTGCCAATACGGCAAACTCCATATATAGCCCGCTGACTGAGCAAACAGCCTCAGACACCACATCACCAAGGAGTCATCACAATGGAGCACAAGCTTGCCAATCCGGCCCCTCTCGGGCTTATGGGGTTCGGAATGACAACAATTCTGCTGAACATCCACAATGCAGGATTTTTCCCCATCGGTTCCATGATTCTGGCCATGGGCTTTTTCTACGGGGGCATAGCCCAGATCATCGCGGGCATCATGGAATTTAAAAAAGGCAATACCTTCGGGCTTACTGCCTTCACTTCCTACGGACTTTTCTGGCTCACGCTGGTGGTACTCATCGTACTGCCCAAAACAGGGCTTGCCGAACCGGCACCCCACGCCTTCATGGGCTGGTATCTTTTCCTGTGGGGAGTCTTCACGCTGTTCATGTACCTCGGCACGCGTGAAGGTTCGCCGGTGCTGCGCTTTGTATTCCTTTCGCTGACGGTGCTGTTCATGCTGCTTGCCGTGCGCGACTGGACCGGCAGTGAAACCATAGGCACCATTGCCGGTTTTGAGGGCATCATCTGCGGCGCAAGCGCCTTTTATCTGGCCATGGCCGAAGTGCTGCACGAAGTACGCGGCCGCAAGATTCTTCCTTACTAAAACAACACAGCGGCCGGTCCGTGTGCATACGGACCGGCCGCTGCCGTACTTTTTCAGCGGGCGCTTCCGCCGTCCGTCGGCAGCCTGCACGCCGCGGGGTCTTCCGGCGGCAGTTTACGCACCGGCGCGCTTCCGTCGGCTCCGGCCTTGCGACCCAGCGCACGCAGCATTCCTTTGAACACCAGCCCGTGCAGCGGGTACACCAGATACCAGTAAGCCAGTCCCCACAGACCGCGCGGTAAAAACCATGCACGCATCCGCAGCTCTGTCTGCGCGCCAACGGGCACCACACGGATTTCAAGCATGGCTTCGCCGGGGACTTTCATTTCGGCCAGCAGCAGCAGATGCTCCGCATGCCGTACGGAAAGAACCCGCCAGAAATCCAGCGCATCCCCCACACGCAGATCCACGGGATGCCGGCGGCCCCTGCGCGCGCCCACACCGCCCGCCAGCTTGTCCAGCAGCCCGCGCAGCCGCCACAGCCAGTCATCGTAATACCAGCCGGTTTCGCCCCCTATACGGCGCACCGGCTCCCACACGGCTTCCGGCGAAGCGGCAACACGCATGGAATAACCGTCCTGCAGCACGGTGCCTCCGGCATAGGGGGCATCGCCTTCCGCCAGCCATTCGGGGCGGGTGATGGCTCCGGCGTCGGTCCAGCAGGTGGCCACGGCATGCTGGCGTACCTTGTCCAGAGCCATACTTATGGCCGTACGGCAGTCAGTAAGCTGCAGCGGAATGACATCACGGATGGAATTTTCGGCGCAGACCACCCTGTTGCGCAACCCCTCAACCAGCGGCGCAGCCAGTGCGCGCGGAACCGGCGTGACCACATTGAGCCAGTGTGCGCTCAGTGCGGGTGAAAGAAACGGCACGGGAATAATCACCCGCCGCCGCAGCCCCGCCACATCGGCATACAGAGCGAATAATTCCGTATAGCTGAGGATGTCCGGCCCGCCGATATCATATGTACGCCCCGTGGTTTCGGGATGCTCAAGGCACCCTGCCAGATAGGCAAGCACGTCGGACACAGCTATGGGCTGAGTCTGCGTGCGCACCCAGCGGGGAGTGATCATCACGGGCAGTCTGTCGGCAAGATAGCGCAGAATCTCAAACGAGGCACTGCCGGAACCCAGAATCTGGGCGGCGCGCAGAGTTGTCACAGGCACCCTGCCCAGCGCGAGAATACGGGCAACTTCCGCCCGCGAACGCAGATGCGCACTGAGTTGCGGATCATCCGGCACCAGCCCGCTCAGATAGATTATACGCCGCAAACCGGACCCGCCGTCCGCCGCGGTTGCTTCCGCGGCACTGGCGTTGGCGGCCTCCACCATGGCACAGGCGGCCTGCCTGTCCGCCCCCTCGAACCCCCTGCCCCCCGGCGACATGGAATGCACCAGATAGTACGCTGCCTCGCAGCCGCGCATGGCCTGCAGCAGCGAACCCGCATCCCGTGCATCAGCCTCGGTTATGCTGCACGCCGGATGTGCCGCCCACGGGCGGCAGCGCAGCTTTTCCGCGGAACGCCCGGCGGCACGCACATGCCATCCTTTTTCCAGCAGCAGGGGAACAAGGCGCCCCCCCACATAGCCCGACGCCCCCAGCACAAGCACTGTTCCCGGACCATGTGCGGCCGCACGTCCTGCAGATGCTGTCTCACTGTTATCCATGACGGCTCCTTGTTGCTGTTATGTGTTCCGGCCGTATCACGCTGCCCCAGCATACACCACATCGCACGCCGCCGACAGCGGGCATGATGCATTATCGCGGCATTATGCCGCCGCCCGCATGAAAAACTCTTTCCGGCTTCATGCTGACAAGCCGCCGGATACGGCTTACACTCCCGGTAAACGGTGCCCGACCGGACGCAAGTCGGGCTTTGTTGACGTGCCGCGCACCCGGCGGGTATCCGTCGCGTTCAGGCGCCTTACTCCATTATTTTCCAACATCCCATTTTGCAGATATGAAGCTTTCAGCCCGCACCCGCTATGCAGCCAGACTGCTGCTGGATCTGGCCCAGCACGCCACGGACGCACCCCGTACCGCGTCTGCTCTTTCCGAACAGACAGGGGTTTCCGTTCAATTCATCGAACAGATCATCAAACCGCTCAAAAAAGCAAAACTTATCAACAGCGTCCGGGGGGCTGCAGGCGGGCATATGCTTAGCCGCGCGCCCTCTGAAATAACACTGGCCCAGATAGTCGATGTGATGGAAGGCGGCATACGCCTGACAGACTGCTGTACCGACAACGAGCTGTGTACACGCACGCCCACCTGCAAAACGCGGGTGGCGTGGCTGCGCATTTCCGAGGTTCTTGAACGCGAGCTAAACTCCATCACTCTGGAAGACCTCATGTCCGGCGAACACCTGTTCAATATCTGCGGTTCTGACGAAGGGCTGGATGTCCGGCTGGAAGACCTGCCCGAACAGGAAGAATCGGAAGACTGCGGCGTTTGCGGCGGCGGCATCTGACCCTGCGGCACCATCAGCGCCCCCCCAAAAAAGCTCAGGCCGCCCGTAGAGGGCGGCTTTTTTCATGCGCTGCCGCACAGCGCCCGACACGTCGCGAAGGGGTATTTTTCTGCTGTGCCGGAGCAGAAGCAAGAGTTCTCCTATGGACATGGCGGTAGGTATTCAGGTAATAATTTCCGCATTGTGTTTTATTTAGCTGATTGCGTACCGGAACTGACGCAAACAAACCATGACGGAGGAAAGCGATGCGGAAGCTGTTACTTGTTCTGGCTCTTGTGATGAGCCTGACCGGCGTTGCGTACGCCGAAGCACCGGTTCTTATGATGGCCACCACCACCAGCACCGACAACACCGGTCTGCTGGATGACCTTGCCCCCCAGTTTACCAAAGACACCGGCATTGAACTGCGCTGGACAGCTGTGGGCACGGGCAAAGCCCTGAAAATGGGTGAAAACTGCGACGTGGACATTCTGCTGGTACACGCCCCCGCAGCGGAAAAAGCCTTTGTTGATGCCGGTTTCGGCACTGCACGCACCCAGCTTATGTACAATGATTTTGTCATCATCGGCCCCGCCGCCGACCCCGCAGGGGTCAAAGGCATGACCGTGGCCGCGGCTCTGGGCAAGATAGCCGCGGATAATGCCGTATTTGTAAGCCGCGGCGACAACTCGGGCACCCATAAGATGGAAAAAAGCCTGTGGAAGCAGATCGAAGGCCCGTCCCCTGAAAAAGAAGCATGGTATGTGCAGACCGGACAGGGCATGCTGCGCACCATCAACGTGGCTGCCGAAAAAGGCGGGTACACCATGACCGACCGCGGCACCTACATCAAATACGAAGCCTCCATGGACGGCAACCCGCCGCTGAAGATTCTGGTGGAAGGCGACAAAATTCTCTTCAACCAGTACAGCGCCATTCCGGTCAACCCCGCCCATTGCCCCAAGGTGAAAAAAGACCTTGCAGACAAGTTCGTCAACTGGATGGCCAGCCCCGCCACCCAGAAAACCATCGGTGACTTCAAGCTGATGGGCAAGGCGCTGTTCACCCCCAACGCCGAATAATATCCAGCGGCCCGATTTATGCCGGACAACCGTCCGGCCACCGGCAGAGGGGCGACCCGTTCGCCCCTCTGTCATTACAGGTCAGTATACGTCAGTACAGGCCGCCGGCAGCGTATTTTCTCCGGCTGGCACCCAAATCCTACGGAAGCCACGCATGAGCTTTATTCTGGACGGAATGACACAGGCATTCGGCCTGCTGATGGACGGCAATCCCGAAACATGGTCAGCCGTCTACGCCACAGTGGCGGTAACCACCATGTCTGTGGCGGCCAGCGTTATTCTGGGCGCGCCGCTGGGTTTTCTGCTGGGATACTGTTCATTCCCGGGCAAGCGGGCGCTGCGCATGCTTGCGGACACACTGCTTTCTTTTCCCACCGTGGTCATAGGGCTTATCGTCTATGCCCTGCTGTCCAGCAGAGGACCGCTGGGCGGGGCGGGGCTGCTGTTCACCCTGCCGGGGGTGGCCATAGGTCAGACCCTGCTGGGACTGCCCATGGTCATAGCGCTGACCGCCAATGCCGTGGAATACGCCGACACCCGCCTGCGTGACACGCTGCTCACGCTCGGGGCTTCGGGCGGACAGGTGCTGCGGGCCATGCTGTGGGAAGTGCGTTATCATCTGCTGCTTGCCGCTGTGGCCGCTTACGGACGCATTGTGTCCGAGGTGGGCATATCCATGATGGTGGGCGGCAACATAAAGTGGCACACCCGCACCATAACCACGGCCATTGCGCTGGAAACAGGCAAAGGCGAGTTCGCCATGGGCATTGCACTGGGCGTGGTGCTGATGGTCATAGCCTTTCTGGTCAACCTTTCTCTTTCCGGTCTTAAACGCAGGGCGGTGATACGATGAACCCGGCTGACCATGACACGGCGCCGCTGTACAGTCTGCGCAACGTGACCCAGCAGTACACGGGCAACGACGGCGCGCGGCATACGGCGCTGGATATTGCCGGACTGGACATAGCGCAGGGAGAAATACTGGGCGTGGCCGGTGCCAACGGCAGCGGCAAGTCCACGCTTATGCGGCTGCTGGCTTTTCTGGAGCCTCCGGCCTCCGGCTCTCTTTTTTTTGACGGAAGCGACGCGTGCGCCGCGGGCACGGCCGTACGGCGGCAGGTAACCCTGCTGACACAGGAACCCTATCTGCTGCACCGCAGCGTGGCCGCAAACATTGCATACGGCCTGCGAGCCCGCGGTGAAGACGCCTCGCACAGCCGCCTTGCAGAAGCACTGCAAAGGGTACGGCTCGACCCTGATGATTTTCTGCGGCGTCCATGGTTCCGGCTTTCCGGCGGCGAGGCACAGCGCGTGGCCCTTGCGGCACGGCTGGTCCTGCGCCCCCGTGTGCTTCTGCTGGACGAACCCACCGCCTCGCTTGATGAAGACAGTTCTACAGCGGTGCGCCACGCGGTGCTGACCGAACGCAGAGAACGCGGCACCACGCTGGTTATCGTATCGCATGACCACGGCTGGCTGCGCGATGTCACCGACCGCATTATCCGCATCAGCAAAGGCCGCATGGAATAACCCCGCCCGGCAACTGCTCCGGCCGCACCCTGCGCATACCGCAGGTGCAGTTCTTACCCGCGCTGCGCGCCTCCTGCGGGCTGCCGCTTTCGTCCTTGTGCACCGGCCGCATGACGGCTATGCTTCCCGTTCTCCATGTCTGCCGTCTGTTTTTTTGTACAGCGTCACCTGTGTGCCCTGCGGGTATACCGGCAGCCCGCGGCATGGAAAATCCTCCCAAGCCATGCGAGTGAAACTATGAAAACAGGTTTTTTCAACGTGCTGGATGTGCAGAGCTTTATAGACCGCCTGCGCGGATTCGACCATCTGCCCGCGCTGCAGACCCCGCTTGACGAAGCCCACGGCTGCGTGCTGGCCGCGCCTGTGGTTTCGCCCGAAGACCTGCCGGCGGCAGACCGTTCGTGCATGGACGGCTATGCCGTGCGCGCCGCGGACCTTTTCGGCACCACCGAAGGCAACCCCGCCTACCTTGAATGTACGGGCACCGTCAGCATCGAACGCCCCGCAGATTTCAGCATAGCCGCCGGAGAATGCGCTGCCATAGTCACCGGCGCGCTGCTGCCCCGGGGAGCCGATGCCGTGGTGATGGTGGAGCACACGCAGGAAATGGGCGCGGGCACCGTTGAAATACGCAAATCCGTGGCGCCGCACGAACACGTCATGCTGCGGGGCGAAGATGCCGTGCAGGGGCAACCGGCGCTGACCGCCGGTACGCTGCTGCGCGCGCAGGAAATAGGCCTGCTCGCCGCGCTGGGAGTGCAGACGGTGCATGTGCACCGCCGGCCGCGCGTGGGCATTTTTTCCACCGGAGACGAAGTTATTCCGGCCCATGCCACGCCGCGCCCCGGACAGGTGCGCGATGTGAACAGCCACGCGCTGCAGGCCATGGCCCGTGCCGCAGGAGCCGCCGTAACCTGTTACGGCATTGTGCCGGACGACGAAAAGGCACTGACCGCCATGCTGGCGCGCACCACGGCGGAAAACGACATGGTCCTTCTTTCCGGCGGCAGTTCTGTGGGCACCCGCGACCTGACCATGGCCGCCCTTGATTCGCTGGACGGAGCCGCTGTCATCAACCACGGCGTTGCCATAAGCCCCGGCAAGCCGCTCATACTGGCCTCTGCAGACGGCAAAGGTCAGCGCTGCGCCGTCTGGGGGCTGCCCGGGCAGGTCACCTCGGCGCAGGTTGTCATGTTTGTACTGGGCATCCCTTTTGTTCACTGGCTGGCGGGCAGACGCACGCCGTTTGACCAGTCGGCATGGGCTTCGCGGCGGGCGGTGCTGGCGCGCAACATTGCTTCCAGACAGGGGCGCGAAGACTACATCCGCGTACGGCTGCATGCAGAAGAGGACGGGCGGGTCACGGCCACTCCGGTCACAGGCAAGTCCGGACTGCTGCGCACCATGCTGCAGGCACACGGTGTCGTGCGCATACCGGCACACAGCGAAGGGCTGGACAGCGGTACGCAAGTGGATGTGCTGCTTTTCGGAGGCGGATACTGATGCGTATACTCATGCTGGGCGACGTGGTGGGCAAGCCGGGCAGACTGGCCCTGCGCGAACATCTGCCGCCGCTGATCAGCCGGTGCGGTGCAGACTTCACCGTGGTCAACGGAGAAAACGCCTCCGGCGGCATCGGCCTTACCGGCGAAGGTTTTTCGGCACTTGCCGCGGCCGGTGCCGATGTGGTCACATCGGGCAACCACATATGGAAACACAAAGAAATTTATGCAGTGCTGGGCCGTGAGGAGCGCCTCATACGTCCCGCCAACTATCCTGCAGGCGCTCCGGGCAACGGGCTGACCGTCCGGCAGAGCGCGGACGGGCACAAAATAGCCGTCATCAACCTGCTGGGCAGAACATTCATGGAAGCTGTGGACTGCCCTTTTCAGTGCGCAGAGACGCTGCTGGCATCGCTGCCCGGCGATGTCGTCATACGCCTGCTGGACTTTCACGCCGAGGCCACCAGTGAAAAAAAAGCCATGGGCTGGTATCTGGACGGCCGCATAACCGTGCTGGGCGGCACGCATACCCATGTGCAGACCAACGACGCACAGATTCTGCCGCAGGGCACCGCATATATGACCGACCTTGGCATGTGCGGCGTGGAAAGCTCTGTTCTGGGTATGGATCATGCCTGCATTGTGGAAAAAATGGTCACCAGGCTGCCCCGCCGGTTTGTACCGGCCAAGGGCCGCGGCGGTCTGAACGGACTGCTGACGGAACTGGACCCCGCCACAGGCAAAGCCGTGCAGGTTGAAATTATACGCATTGAACCGTAAAAGCGTGCTGATGCGGGGCAGGTGCGCGGCAGACGGCGTCTTTGACATCAGTGCCGTTCTCTGCAACACCAGCCCGATCAAATACAACTACATGGAAGTGTGACAATGGACATGGATCAACAACTCAAGACGATTCTGCGCGGCAGTGCGGAGTTCATCGATGAAGAAGAACTGAAAAAGAAGCTTGCCAAAGGCAGACCGCTGCGCGTCAAAGCCGGATTCGACCCCACCGCGCCCGACCTGCATCTGGGACACACCGTCCTTATTCACAAGCTGCGTCATTTTCAGGAGCTGGGCCACACGGTCATCTTTCTCATCGGCGACTTCACCGGCATGATCGGCGACCCTTCGGGCCGTTCCGAAACCCGCCCGCCGCTCACCCGCGAACAGGTTCTGCAGAACGCCGAGACCTATAAAAAACAGGTCTTCAAAATTCTGGATCCTGAAAAAACCGAGGTGCGGTTCAACTCCGAATGGATGGACAAATTCGGCGCAGCCGATTTCATCCGTCTTGCTTCGCGATATACCGTTGCCCGCATGCTGGAACGCGACGACTTTGAAAAGCGCTATCGCAGCAACATGACCATTTCCATCCATGAATTTCTGTATCCCCTCGTGCAGGGCTATGACTCCGTGGCGCTTGAAGCCGATGTGGAACTGGGCGGCACCGACCAGAAATTCAACCTGCTGGTGGGCAGACATCTGCAGAGCCAGGAAGGTCAGGAACCGCAGTGCGTGCTCACTGTGCCCATCCTCGAAGGGCTTGACAGCGTCAAAAAGATGTCAAAGTCGCTGGGCAACTATGTGGGCATAGATGAACCGCCCGCCGACATGTTCGGCAAGCTCATGTCCGTTTCCGACGAGCTGATGTGGCGCTATTACGAACTTATCACCACCAAAACGCTGGACGAAATTGCCGAGCTGCAGCGCAGGGTGGAAAGCGGCGAGCTGCATCCCAAAACAGCCAAGGAAGAGCTGGCCGAACACATCACCGCGCAGTACCACGGCAGCGATAAAGCCGCCGAAGCGCGTCAGGGCTTCAATGCCGTGTTTGCGCAGGGCTGTGTGCCCGACGACATGCCCGAGTTCTCGTGTTCCTGCGGCGAAGACAGCACTCCGCCGGCGTTTCTGGCCGATTCCGGGCTTGCCGGTTCACGCGGCGAGGCAAAACGCCTCATCAAACAGGGAGCCCTTTCGCTGGACGGCGAAAAACTGGACGACCCCAACACGCCCCTGACTGCCGGCGAGTATGTCGTGCGGCTGGGTAAAAAACGTTTCCTCAGACTTATTGTGCGCTGAGCAGCCTTTACCGGCAGCATATGACACAAAAAACGGAGCATCCGCCCATGGCGGATGCTCTTTTTTTATGCACCGATGCAACTGACACCCCCTGACCGGCAATTCATCCCCTGCAAGTGCAATTCGTGCCTGCACGTTTGCAGCGCTCCGGAATAAGAGTATAACTTTCTACAATCAGACCATCGGGCACCGGACGGCTGGCCTGCCGCTGCAGCCCGTTTTCTGGCGGAGGAGGGATGCGCCCCGCGCATCGAACCGGAGTTTTGAAAAAGGAGTGGAGTCATGCTGTACTTTTTTCTGGCTGTTGCAGCACTGCTGGTCGGCTACGCCGTATACAGCAAGGTAGTGGAACGCGCCTTCGGCGCGGATGAATGCCGGGCCACACCGGCCTGCACCATGGAAGACGGTGTGGACTATGTGAAGATGGATCCCAAAAAAATCTGGCTGATCCAGCTTCTGAACATTGCCGGTCTGGGTCCCATCTTCGGCCCCATTCTGGGTGCGCTGTACGGTCCCGCGGCCCTGCTGTGGATTGTCATCGGATCTATTTTTGCGGGTGCTGTGCACGACTACTTCGCAGGCATGATGTCGGTGCGCTACAGCGGCAAATCCATCCCCGACGCCGTCGGCTACAACCTTGGTTCTTTCGCCAAGCACTTCATGAACGTGTTCGCCGTCATTCTGCTGCTGCTTGTGGGCGTCGTGTTTGTTCTCGGTCCGGCAAAGCTGCTGGCAGTCAAGCTGGGCTTTGGCCTTGAAGGCGACGGCGCCGTGGCCACCGCCACCATGATCTGGACGGGCATCATTTTCTGTTACTACTTTATCGCCACCGTACTGCCCGTGGATAAAATCATCGGCCGGTTGTACCCCCTGTTCGCCGTGGTGCTGCTTATCATGGCGTTCGGCCTGACCATCATGCTCATCGCCAAGGGATACGAATTCTATCCGCAGGGTCTCACGCTTGAAAACCTGCATCCCAAAAACCTGCCCATGTGGCCGCTGATGTTCATCACCATCGCCTGCGGTGCCATTTCCGGCTTCCATGCCACGCAGTCTCCGCTGATGGCCCGCTGCGTGCCCGATGAAAAATGCGGACGCCCCATATTCTACGGCGCCATGATCGGCGAAGGCATCATCGCCCTTATCTGGGCAACTCTGGGCATGAGCTTTTTCCACACCCCCGGAGAACTGCAGGCCGTGCTGGATAACGGCGGCCCCGCAGCCGTGGTGGATACTGTATCCATGACCCTTATGGGGCCCATAGGCGGCTTCCTTGCCATCATCGGCGTGGTGGTTCTGCCCATCACTTCCGGTGACACGGCTTTCCGTTCCGCCCGTCTCATCATTGCCGACTTCATCAAGCTGCCTCAGAAGGCACCGGTCAAGCGTCTGTTCATTGCCGTGCCGCTGTTCGCAGTCGGCTACGCCATCACGCTCACGCCGTTTGCAGTCATCTGGCGCTACTTCGGCTTTTCCAACCAGCTGCTGGCCACCATCGTGCTGTGGGCGGGCGCCATGTATCTTGTCCGCCACGGCAAGGCACACTGGATGGCATCCATCCCCGCCACATTCATGACGGCAGTATGCGCAACCTACCTTGCCTACGCCAAAATCGGCTTCGGCCTTTCCATGGATATCGCACAGGTTTTCGGCATTGCCGTGGCTGTGCTGTGCGCCGGTTTCTTCCTGGTGAAGATCCGCAGCGTGCCCGTGGAGCCCGACGCCGCCGACGGTCCCGGCCGCATTGGCTGATCCGTCACAGCACTCAGAGCCCCCGCCGCAGCGGGGGCTTTTTTATGCGGCGCCGCATGCCGGTCCGACCACAGGCCCTGCCGGTCACCCCGCGCAATTCCCTGCAGCCCTTGGGCGCCACGGCGCAACCTTTGCCGCAGCACACAAGGGCAACGCGCAGCCTTCCGCCGCCCCGTTCCGTCAGCATCTCTTTTCGGGAAAAGCAGATACGCTTCTGGAAAAGAGCATCTGCTTGCGCTATGGTGCGGGCATCACGTCATATGACCGGAGGCTCCCATGAATCTGTCACAACGCTGGAACACCCTGCCGCGCAAAGCAAAACTTGCCATACTCTGGCTGGCCGGACTGCTTGCCGTCTGGACAGCCGGCGGTTTTTTTCTGGTACCGCACATCGCGCGTGACGCTGTGGAAAGCAACCTGTCGCAGGCTCTGGGACGCAACTGTTCCGTGGGCGGCATGTCGTTCAACCCGTTCACGCTTTCCGTCGAGCTGCGCGATACCGCCGTGCTGCGCAAAGACGGCTCCGGTCCGTTCATCTCCTTCCGCTCCGTCAGGGCGGCACCGGATATCACCACCATATTCTACCGGGCGCCGGTCATCCGCTATATATCCATCGACCGGCTGGCGGTGTCTCTCGAATTCATGGGCAAGGGGCAATACAACTTCTCCGACCTTATGCCTCCTTCCGCCGAAGCCCGGCCGGAAGACAGCGGGCAGGACGACGCGGTATTTCCTTTTGCCGTACGCAATTTCATGCTGACAAACAGCTCCATCGTCTTCCGTGACACGCCCCACGGCATCACCCACACCGTGACGGACCTCAATCTGCAGGTACCGTTCACCTCCAGTCTGGCCGGAGACAGGGACGCTCCCGTGGAACCGCGTATGAACGCCACCGTCAACGGCAATGCCGTCGACTTCGAGGGGCGCATAGTTCCTTTCGGCAACAAACTGCGCACCGACTTCATCTTTGCCGCAGACAACATCGAACTGAAGGATTACTGGCAGTATATTCCCGCCGGAATTCCGCTGGAACTCGCCAGCGGACGGCTTTCAACCGCTGTCAATTTCTCTTTCGCCGAACAGGCTTCGGGTTCGCTGCTGCATATCAGCGGCAACGGCACACTGGCCGATGTGGCTTTGTACGACGGCAAAAAGAAAGTCCTTGGTTTTGATGCATTCTCATACGACATCGGCAGGTTTTCCCTGTTTGAACAGCTGCTGCACGTCCGCAGCGCCGTACTGACAAAACCTTTTGCGGACATCACGCGCAGCGCGTCGGGGCAGCTGAACTGGCAACGCTATGCGGCGGCGCTGCTCACTCCTCCTGCTGCCGCGCAGGAAAACATGGCGCCGGTGCAACGTTCAGCAGCTGCCGCAAACGCCACCGTGCCGAAAAACACAGACGGACAGACCGCAAAGCAGGCAGACGGCTTCGGCTTCAGCATACAGCTTGATGCGGCATCGGTTACCGGCGGTTCGGTGGCCCTGCATGACAACATGGTCGAAGGCGGCTTCAACCACACCTTCGGCCCGTTGGACATAACACTGAACAATCTGAGCACAACCGGCGGTAAAGGCTCTGTGAGCATCTCTATGCAGGGAGCCGGAACCGCCGCGCTGAAAGGCACTCTGGGACTGAACCCCCTGAGCGGCGAGATACAGGCATCTCTGAACAACACCGACCTGCGCCTGTTCACCCCGTATATACATCAGGCACAGCCCCTGCTGCTGGACAGCGGCAGGCTGAGTGCCCGTGCCCGCGCTTCATTCAGCGCGGGGGCAACCCTGAACGCCACCGTGCAGGATGCGGGGATTACCCTTTCTGCACTGGAACTGCGCAAACAGGGCAATAAAACACCGAGCATCCGCATACCCGAACTGACCGTTTCCGGCGTGCAGATACGTCCGGACAGCCGTCAGGCACAGGTGGCGGATATCACGCTGCGCGACGGCTTTGTCCGCATGGTGCGGGAAAAAAGCGGCAGTATGGACCTGCAACGGCTGTTTACAGAACACAGCACGGCCGGAACGGCAGAGGACACCGCCCCGCAGGAAAGCGACGGCAGTCCGTGGTCGTTCACCGTGCAAAAGGCCGCACTGCAAAACAGCGAATGTGTGCTGCTGGATGAAACCCTGCCCCGCGCCGCACGGCTGACGGTCACCGGCATCAATCTGGATGTGACGGGTGCCGGCAGCGATGCCGCCGCGCCGGTGGAGTTCAGTTTTTCCGGCAACTGGCTGCCGCACGGCAGGCTTGCCGCAGAAGGTTCCCTGACCCGCGACCCGCTGCGTGCCGACGTACGCTCCTCCACCCGCAACATGTCGCTGGCGGCCTTTGATCCGTACCTTGCAGCCGTCACCGACATGGTGCTGGCCAAAGGCGGTGTGGACAGCGACCTGCGCGTTTCCGTGCGGGGCAACGGCATGCAGGGCATCCGTGCCGGCGGCAGCGTGGCAGTAAGAGATGTACTGGTACGCGACGCCATGCACAAAGACGGCATCGCATCGCTGGGCAGTCTGGCGGTCAACGGCATCGCCTTTGACGGCGCGGCCGAAACTCTTTCCGCAGAGACCGTGCGCCTTGAAAAGCCGAAACTGGATATCCTGCGGGAACAGGACGGCATGCTGAACCTGCAGCGGGTACTGCGTGCCGGGCCCGTGCAGGTCAACGCCACCGCCGTGGCAGACGCCACCGTTACCGCAGACGTAACCGGCATTCCGGAAGAAGAATCAGTGCTGCCGCAAACCGGTGCCGACGGTGATGTGCAGATGCGTGTGGCCGTCAATGCCACCATGCCCGGAGCACCGGCATCAGACAAAGACAGCGCATCCCCTGCCGGTCTGGAAAAGCACTTTTCAGACGTACGGCTGGGCGGCGCCCTCATCAGCGACGGCACGGTGCATTTCCGCGACGTCTCTGTTTCGCCGCCCTTTGAACTGACACTGGCCGGACTCAATGCCACCCTCTCGTCAGTTTCCCTTTCCGCGGCTTCACGCCCCGACCTGAGGGTCGACGGCAGGCTGAACGGTGTTCCGCTGACACTGCAGGGAGCGCTCAACCCGCTGGTTTCACCACCGTATTCCGATCTGGCCCTGCGCATAGCCAACCTCGACCTTGTGGCGTTTTCGCCGTACTCGCTGCAGGGCATCGCCTATCCCGTCAAACGGGGCAGGCTGGATGTCGAATCACGCTTTAAAACCGAGGACTGGCTGCTTACATCCGACACCCGGCTGCATGTGGCACGGCTGGCGCTGGGAGAAAAAGACAGACGCCCCGACGCCCCCAATTACCCTGTGGAGCTGGGTATAGCCCTGCTGCGCGGCCCCGGAGGCGACATCGACATTTCGCTGCCGGTCCGCGGCCGGCTGGACGACCCCAACTTCCGGGTGGGCGGCATAGTGCTGCAGGCCGTGGTGAATCTGGTCATGAAGGCCATGACATCGCCCTTTGCGCTTATAGGCGGACTCTTCGGCGGCGGAGAAGATCTGGACTTTGTGGCAATGTCTGCCGGAAGCACCTCACTGGATGCCGCGGCAGAGCAGAAAATATCATCCATCGCCACCGCACTGGCCGAAAGGCCGGGACTGGAGCTGGAAATACAGGGGCTGGCCGACGCCGTACGCGACAGACAGGCGCTGGAAAAAGCCGCCTTTGACCTGCGCATAAAAACCCGCAAATATCTGGATCTGCCGCGCAGCGAAAGGGCGGCGACGTCTCCCGCGGAAGTCATGGTGACCGCCGAGGAATATCCGGAATATCTGCGCTCCGCATACGAAGAAGAGCCTTCCGACGACCCTGAAGCCAAACCCACAGGGCTCTTCGGCATCGTAAAAGACCAGCCGGTTGAATTCATGGAGGCTTTTCTGCGCCGCAGCACCGCCGTAAGCGATGCAGACCTCGGCGCTTTTGCACTGGAACGGGCCAGAACCGTGCGTCAGGCCATCCTTGCCCTCCGTCCCGATGTGGCCGGCAGGCTGCTGCTGGTACAGCCTGATATCACCGGCAGACAGGGCGGAAAAGCCGCACAGAAACCCGGAGTTTCGCTGACCTTGCGCTAGCAGCATCCGGCTGACACAAAACACCGCAGACAGGCGGCCCCGATGGGCCGCCTGTTTTGTATGCATCCGGCGCGGTGCAATGCATGCGTCTGTCACAGGGTGAGCGACCGCCCGCGTAATCTCCTCCTGTTCCGGTATATATTCAAGCCGGCAACGCTATAGCAGCACTCTCACACCCCCTGCAAAGCAGATTGAACACCCACTCAAAAAAAGACTTTTTTTCACAAATATCAATACCCTGCAATTTACTGACATTTTTTTAATCTCCTCCCTTGACAGGGGGGATTCGATTGTCTTAATCAGACCAAACAAGTCTGGATTTTGGGGGTCTGCTTTTGCTTAATCCAGACTGTATTAATCTAGATAAATTAAATCCGCTTTACACAATCCACGCCGCCGTCCGCGATGCCGGCATGGATGGAACCGGGAGAGACACATGCGCATTTCTGCATCGTCACACTACGCATCGAGAATTCTCGTCATGCTTACACGCCATGCCGACGAAGCCCCCATTCCTGCAGCCGCTCTGGCAGATCGTTCCGGTATCTCCATCAAGTTTGTGGAAAAGCTCATCCGCCCGCTGAAGCAGGCCGGTCTGGTGGAAAGTGTCCGCGGCGCCACCGGCGGTCACATGCTGGCCATGCGCCCTGAACAGATCAGTCTGGGCGATGTGGTACGCGCCATGGAAGGCGGCATAGACCTGACACACTGCTGCGACGATCCGGAACGCTGCCGTTCCAAGGAATCGTGCCGTACCCGCCAGATGTGGTCAGGCGTCAGCCGCGCCCTTGAACGCACACTGGACGCCATAACCCTGCTGGACCTGCTGAACGACCCCGCCCCCGAATGCACCAGCCTGCCCGAACCGCCCCAGAAAAACAGCCGCCCCGCCAAAGCACAGCAGGCGGAATCCGGTCCGCATACCGGCCGCGAAAAGCTGCTTTCTTCCCGCGGGATGAACACCGGGCGCTGCTGCGACACGCTGCTTACCGCCAAGGGGCAATGCTCATGCAGCCACGGCTGCCCTGCCCCGTAGCGGAACAACCATAAGGAAACGCTCGCCCGCCTTTTCCGCCGGGCGTTCGACAACGCCCACGGATATCCGGGGGCCGGAAGGATACCCGCCGCTCCATTTTGCCACTGGAGGGGCGTAACAAGATTACACGCTTCCTGACTGGAAGCGCCATAAAGGAGAACGGCATGAAAAAGTTGCTCATTCTTGGTGCTGGTGCCGGCGGTACCATGATTGCCACCAAAATGAGGAAAAAGCTGTCGGAACGCGAGTGGGAAATCACTATCATCGACCGCGACCTCACCCATCATTATCAGGCGGGCTGGCTGTTTGTGCCCTTCAGCATATACAACCTGAAGGACTGCGAGCGCCCCAAAAAGTCGTTCATTCCCCGTGGCGTGGAATTTGTGCAGGACACCATCGTCAACGTGGATCCTGTTAAAAAAGTGGTTACCTGCGAAAACGGCAAGCACACCTATGACTGGATCATCGTATCCACCGGCTGCCGTATTGCGCCCGAAGAAGTCGACGGCCTCATGGACGACTGGCACGGCGACATCCACGATTTTTACACACCCAACGGCGCAGTGGCCCTTGAAAAAAAGCTCAAGCAGTTCAAAAAAGGGCGTCTGGTTCACCATATCTGCGAAAGCCCCATCAAGTGTCCGGTTGCACCGCTTGAATTCGTCTACATGGCCGACTGGTACTTCACCAAAATGGGCGTGCGCGACGATATCGAGATAGAGCTTGTCACTCCGCTGACAGGTGCCTTTACCAAGCCGGTGGGCGCCCGCATTCTGGGCGAACTGTGCGACAAGAAAAACATCAAGGTGACCACCAACTATGTGGTGGATAACGTGGATGCCGAGCGCAAGGTCATCGAATCCGTCATGGGTGACGAAATCAACTACGACCTGCTTGTCTCCATTCCGCCCAACTTCGGCCCCACCTATGTGGTGGACAGCGAAATCGGCAACGAAGTCGGCTTCCTGGAAACCGACAAGGGCACTCTGAAGTCCAAGCGCTGGGAAAATATGTATATCCTTGGTGACGGCACCAACGTGCCCACCTCCAAGGCCGGCTCGGTCGCACACTTCGAAGCGGACATCGTCGCCGAAAACCTGATGGCGGACCTCACCGGTTCCGGCCACTACCACCATTTTGACGGGCACTCCACCTGCTTCATCCTGACCGGCTACGAAAAAGCCTCGCTCATCGACTTCAGCTACGATGTGGAACCCCTGCCGGGCATGTTCCCCTTCCCGGGTGTGGGCCCCTGCGAACTGCTGGCCGAAAGCCACATCAACTACTGGGGCAAGCTCATGTTCAAGTGGGTGTACTTCAACCTGATGCTGAAGGGTCACGACCTGCCTCTGGAGCCCAACATGTACCTGCACGGCAAGGATATTTCCCTGCTGCGCAAGAAATAGGTCGGGGGGTAAGACATGACCAACGAAGAACGCATTCTCGAAAAGCTCGAACGTATGGAGGAGCGCCTTGACGAGCTGCAAGAGCGCGGCACCGCCATGCGCGAGCTTGTCGAAGACATGAATCCCATCATCAAGCACATGTTCCTGCTGAGCCTTGAAACCTGTCAGGACCTGCAGGGTGATGTGAATCTGCATGATATAAAAGAACTCGGTTTCCGCGGGCTCAAAAGCGTGCGCAACATCAACTACACGCTTGATCAGCTTGAAAACCTGATCGACCTGTGGCGCACCATCCATCCCGGCATTGCGCCCACATGGCCCCATGTCATCGCAGGACTGGGCCGGTGGGAACAGGAAGGCGTGTTCAAAAAAATGGGCGCGCTGAAAAACGCCGGCGGCAACATTCTGGCCGCCAACAGCCCGGAAGACTTTGAGCGCATGGGCGAATCGCTTGTGTATCTCACCCGTCTGCTGCAGCAGCTGGCCGACCCCAATGTCCAGCGTTTCCTTTCCAACGCAGTGGAAATGCTCGGCGCGCTGGATATGGAAAAAGCCAAGCCCTGCGGCGTATTCGGCGTGGTGGGAGCTCTGGGTTCCAAAGAAGCCAAAGAAGGCCTCGGCGTGGTTGTGGAACTGCTGCGCAACCTCGGCAAACTGAAAGGACAGACTCCGGCGGCTGCCTGATTCTGCCCGCAAAACAACCAACCCCCGCCGTCCTGAGCGACGGCGGGGGTTTTAACCAGCATGCCTTGTGAAGGAAATAACAATGAGCAAGCGAATTCTTGTTGTGGACTGCAACACCGAAGAACGCCGGTCTCTTTGCGATGTGCTTTCCGCCAACGGGTATCAGGTGACCGTCACCGCGTGCACCCGCGAAGGGCTGGATGTCATACGCACACAAAAGCCGGATCTCGTGGCGCTGGAAATGGACATGCCCAGCCCCGGCGGAACCATTTTTTATGCCCGCATGCGGCGCGACCCTGAACTGCGACATACTCCGGTGGTCGTGGTGAGCAGCGTGGGACCGCGTCCCGCCGCCCTGCGCAAAGGGGTACCCGTGGTGCAGAGACCGGCTGCAACCGGTGTTCTGCTGGATACCGTATCCCGTGCCATGGCTGTGTGATACCGGCTCCGCGGCAGAACAGCTCTGCAAAGCAGTCTGCCCGTCAACCGTTACAGCATCGCAGGCGAGTCCGGCATGCGGCCCGTACAGCCGCAGCCGCCGCACCCGTACTCACCAGGACCGGAAAAGACCGGACTCGTCTGTGCCGCACCCGCCGCCCCGCCCGCGGACAAAAGGCGCAAAGCGCGGCACCGCCGGCGGCTTACGCCGCAGCAGCCAGTTCCGTATCGGCAGGATATACACGCAGCCAGCGGCGCATCAGTTTTTCCGCACGCTCAAGCTCTGCCTGCTGCATGCCCGCCTCAAGCGCGGCGCGCGCTTCGCGCGCCTTGGCCAGCCCCGCACGGTCTGCCAGCATAAACCACATAAGCGCACGGGTTTTGCTGGCGCGTACGCCCTGACCGTCACGACACATCACACCCAGCGAGTACATGGCTCTGCAGTTGCCCAGCGCCGCGGCCGACCCGAAAAGCCCCCGCGCCGCATGACTGACGGCAGTCTCCGCAGCGGTGCCGCACAGACCCGAGCCGATACCGTACCGTGCTTCACCTCCCAGCACGCGCGCCCGGTGCAGAAACTGACGTTTGTTGTCCACCGCTTCGGGAGAAAGCAGCCTGTCGCGCCAGTCCGCCGCTATGTCATCATACAGCGGCTCATCATTAAAGCTGTACCGTTCCGCAAGACGGAAGCAGTCCGCCGCGCGGGTGAAATCCTGCCGCACACCCTGACCGTGATAGTGCATCACACCCAGCATGTTCAGGGCCTCGTGGTAACCGCCCCCGGCAGACCGCCCGAACCAGTCGGCTGCCTTGGCGTAGTCCTGCGCGGCTCCGCGTCCTTCGTAAAACATGGCTCCCAGATGAAACTGGGCATTGGTGTCGCCGGCCTCTGCCAGTGAGAAGAGTTCCTGAGATTGCATACCGTCCACCCTTGGTTTGGTGTGTAGTAAAGAACGCCCTTCCCGATGTGGTGCACCCTCCGTGCACCTTTCAGCATGTGAAGCGGACACTGCCGCTTCTGCCACGGCCTGCAATGCGCCGGCTTTGCGCGGTTGCCACTCCGCGCGGCGGTGGTTGCTTTCCGCCCCGGCAACACCCTGTGCGAGCCGCCTGCAAACTCATACCTAATCGGTATGATTTAATTCCTACCCACAGCGTAGGATATTGTCAACGCATCATCCCGACTTTTTTAGTCGGTGATAAATATTTTCCTGTCTGAAAAAGAAAAGCCGCGCCACACGCGGGTGCCGCGCTGCCGGCAGCGCGGCACAAGCACGCCCCGCAACCGCACGACAGGGCCGGTGCCCCCATGGAGACACCGGCCCTTTTTCCGTTCATCCCGGCGTGCTGCGCCGGTTGTATACACCCGCCGCTGTTTCTCAGCGGTTCAGTTCGGTTATCAGCCCGTCCAGTTCCTGCGCTGTCCGGGCCAGCCCGTCAGCGGAATCAAGCATGGCGTGCATACCCTCCGTGGTGGTGTCGGCCACAGAGTTCACCGCTTCCAGCGCCCGGGTTATCTGTTCCGATGCTGCGGACTGCTGTTCCGACGCGGCAGCGATGGACTGCGCCTGCCCGGCGGCATCATCGGCCAGACGGACAATTTCGCGCAGCGCCTCTGCCGACCCCGCGGCCAGCCGGTTGGCCTCATCCACCGATTCCACAGCCTCGGTCATGCTGGCCTGATTCTGGCGCGTGGCCGACTGAATGGTATGTACTCTCTCGGCCACTTCTCTGGTTGCGGCCATGGTTTTTTCGGCCAGTTTGCGCACTTCGTCCGCCACCACGGCAAAACCGCGTCCGGCATCACCGGCACGTGCGGCTTCTATGGCCGCGTTAAGCGCAAGCAGGTTGGTCTGGTCGGCAATTTCATTTATCACATCAATCACCTGACCGATGGATTGGGCATCGCGTCCGGAGCGGGCCATATCTTCCTGCAAGGCCTGAGCAATAGTGTTCACTCTGCGCATGGCTTCTTCCGAACGGGCCACCACACCAAGCCCCTGCTGGGCTTTTTCTCTCGTGACAGCCACCGCCTGCGACGCGCTGCCTGCATTGCGGGCTATCTCCACCACCGTGGCGGTCATTTCTTCCATGGCGGTGGCCGTTTCCGTCAGGCGGTCCTTCTGCACCTGCGCGCCGTCGGCAGCGGTCTGCGCCTGATGGTGCAGCCCTGCGGCCGACTCTGCAAGCCTGCCGGAAATCTCTGCGGTGCGTTCCGCCACCCCCTGCATTCTGCCGAACAGACTGCGCACCTCATGTTCTTTTCTCAAAGCTTCCTGCGTTGCGCTCTCGGCGCGCTGCGCCTGCTGCAACGCTTCGTGCTCTTTGCGGGCCACTTCCTGCATCTGGCTGCGCAGCCCGGAAACCATGGCCATGATATCATCGCGCAGACGGGCAAGTTCACCGGTGAATTCACCCTGCGGAACAGCGGTCAGGTCTCCGCCGGAAACCGCCGCGGAATAGCGCTGCAACGCATCCAGTGAAACAACAATGGAACGCAGCAGCCACAGTACCAGCACCACCACAAACAATGTCGCCCCCACGCCCACGCCCAGCGTCACCATTTCCACACGGGCAACCATCTCTCCGCGCTGCCGCGCAAAGTTCTCGCGCAACGCCAGTATGGACGGCTCGAGCTGCTGTCCCGCTTCCACCATCAAGGCGGTCTGACGAGCCTTCACCCCGTGCTGCTCCACATAGGCGTTGAAAGTACGCCGGTAGCCGCGCAGCTTGTCCAGCAATTCGCTGTTTCCGGCCAGACCGCGCTCCAGTCCTTTCAGCAGGGCATCCACCCTGTCAACGTACAACTGTCCGCCGCGCATCACAAAATTCTTTTCCTGCCGCCGCAGCTGCAGCAGCACGACAAGCACATCTTTGTCACCCAGAGCATCCACGGCCGACTCAAGCTCTCTGGCCGCCATGATGAAATCATGCTCGATACCCGTTTCCAGATTACCCAGAGCGCTGTGGGCCTGTACGGCGGCTTCAAAAGCTCCGGCATAAACACCCAGCCGGTCAAGAATGCGCTCTGTCTGCCGGGCGGCCTCGGGTTGCTGCGCAGCTATGCGCCGCAGGCTGCCTCTGATGGCTTCCAGACTCTGCCGCGCACTGTCCAGCGACTCGCTGTCCGTGCGCAGCAGGTAGTTCTTCTCCTGCCGGCGGACCTGCAGCACCTGTTCTTTGGCGTCCACAGCCAGCCTTTCCAGCGCCAGCACATCCTGCGTCAGGATGTTGCCTGTACGGTCCGCGGCAAACTGCGCACCGAATCCCGCAACACAAATACCCAGCAGCAATAACAACTTGTGTCGTATTCCCATATAGTTCCTCGCTCATCGGCCACGGACAACGGGACGCCGTCTTTGCCTGTCGATCGCTTTTGAACCATGCGTATGCCTGCGGTCGGCACGCCCGGGGACGTTCCATTATGTCGCAACCCTTGTCAGCATGCGGTGGCATTTACAGCCAGAAAACGTTGCACACCCGCAGACTGAACCGTTTAAACATAAAAGAAATCTTATACTGGGCTACTGCAAGCATCCGGCAATGTCTATAACCACCGGACAAAAAAGAAGGCTGGATACCGGAAAAGGTGTTTGCAGCCACCGCAGACCTGCGCCGAACCTAAAACATATTGAAACAAACAGAAAACCGGCCGGAAAACACACTCTGCGCGTTTTCCGGCCGGTTTTTCCGTCGGCAGTCAGATGCGGCACACACGCCGCAGAACAGCGCTACAGCACGCGCACACCATCCTCGGTGCAGTGGACCATATATTCCCAGCGGACACCGCCCCATACAGGAAAATACAACCCCGGTTCCACGGTGATGACCATGCCCGGTTCCAGACGGGCATCGGTGCGGTGGTTGACCGCGGGCGCCTCGTGCGTCTGCAGCCCTATGCCGTGGCCCAGCGAATGCGTGAATGCGGCTGCTACGCCGTGCCGTTCAAAAACGGCCAGTGCCATATTGTGCGCATCGGCAAGGGGCATGCCCGGGCGCATGATGTCGATGGCAACCCGCTGGGCGTGCTGCACCATGTCGCGGGTGCGCAGAAACTCGTCCGCAGGGCGGTCTCCCACCCAGAACGTACGGGTCTGGTCAGAACAGTAATCGTCCACGCGGCAGCCCACATCCACCAGCAGGGGGCAGTTTTCATGCAGCACCGTGTCGTCGGGAATGGCATGGCACATGGCCGCGTTGGCTCCGGCCGCCACAATGCTGGGAAAAGCCAGCTCGGAGGCGCCGTTTTCACGGAAAAACTTTTCAATGTCCCACGCCACCTGCGCCTCGGTTCTGCCCGGATACAGCACCTGCGGCAGCCATTCCATCAACCTGTGGTTCAGGGCGCATGCGCGTTCCAGACGTGCGATTTCTTCCGGTTCCTTTATCACACGCAGCTTTTCAACCAGCCCGTCGGCCTTTTCCAGAGACAATCCTCCGGCGAACGAATCGTAAAACGCCATGCTGACGCAGGACGACTCGTATCCTATGGCACCGGAAAAACGTCCCTTTACAAACTCGCGCAGTCTTTCCGCGGCATTGCCGCTGTAAATGAAAATGTGCTCCCTGTCCCACAGACGGCGGGCCGCCTCTTCAAACCGCGGGTCGGTGCACAGCCAGTCCGGTCCGTCGGCTGTTATGAGCAGACGGCCGCAACTTTCATTTATCTGCGCGTCATGCAGTTCAAAACCGCTCAGGTAAAACCGGTTGGCATCCAGACTGACAAGCAGGGCGTCCAGCCCGTTTTCGCGCAGCAGCGGACGCAGGCGTTCGCGCCGCCGCGCATAATGTTCCGCGTTCATCACTTTTCCTGAATAGTGTAAGTTGTTTCCGGCGTGCCCTGCACCATGCGCTCGGCCCACTCAACCCCCTGCATCACGGAATGATCCATGTTGGCCACTTCGTACTTCCAGCCCCCGAATCTGCCGCGGGAACTGATGCCGTGCTCTTCAAGCCACGGATGCAGAGTGCGCAGGGCGCCGTCACGCTCCAGCGTGGGCACAGGATAGCCGTAATCCACGGCTATGCTCCAGCGCGAGACTATCAGGTCGCGGTGCGCTTCGTCCAACATGGCGGTATTCACAAGTCCCTGCACCGTTTTGTCCATAAGGGACGAAAGATCTTCGGGCTTGTGTTCCGACCACGAGGTTTCGGCCATCAGGGCCCGCTGCCTGCCCGGCAACGCCACATTATTGGGTGAATAATTATGAAAATTGGTAAGGCGGTAATAGGGGCAGTCATCTTCGGGAAAATACATCCAGCAGGTGTCATCGTCGCGGGTGTCTTCAACCCCCACGCCCGCCACAAAAACACCGTTGCGGCTCAGCCTGCCCGCCGCATCGCGCAGCATGGTGTGCGGCGTGTCTATGCAGTCCAGCACCAGCCTGTCCAGCGGGCCGGTGTTCAGCATATACGAATAGCTGATGACATCACCGTCAGCAGTGCGCACGGTGCGCGCTGCAGGGTCCACCTGCACCACGGCGGTGTTAAGACGCACATGGCCGTCCAGCTGCGCACCCATGCGGTGAAAAATCTCTCCGGTACCGCCGTGCAGAGGAAAACGGAACATGTTGTTGGGGCCCCAGCTCACGTTATCCAGTTCCAGCACCAGATTTTTCAGCACCATTTCAAGGTCGATGACGCTTACCCGTTCGCCTATCCAGTGATAGGCCATAAGCTCCGGCGGGGTGGCCCACACCTTGAAATTGTACGGCAGCATGAAATGCCGTGCTATACCTGCGCCGAACACATATTCAATCCACTGCCGGAAGTTGTGCGGCTGCACCTGTGTTCTGATATGCGGCAACAGCGCCTGAACGCATTCCCACTGCATGTCACGGGGCAGATGCCTGATGTTGTTCTGAAAGGGATACGGAATCCAGCGCTGTGCAATACGTACCCGCGCAATGCGCTGGTGTTCCAGATAGGCGTCACCCAGCAGAGACTCTATGAGCCGGTCAAAATAGTCGTAATGCGAAAAAACCACATGGCCGCCGATGTCCCATGTGAACCCCGCATCGTCGGTGAAGCTGGTGGCCAGACCGCCGCAGTAGGCGTTGCGTTCCAGCAGCAGAAAATCGTTTTCTCCCAGTTCGCGCAGGCGTCTTCCTGCTCCCAGCCCTGTGGGACCGGCACCGATGATCAGATATTTGACATGCATGGTTTGATGGCTCCTTGGTTCCGCCGCCCGCACCCCGCAGGCAATCTTGATGAAATATGCCCCAGATGCAGCCCCGCCGCAGCGGAAGAGGCACCTAACCGGCGTCTGCCAGCGTTTCAAGCAAATGCCGTTCCAGCATATCCAGTTCCGCCCGCCGCAGCCGGACAATGCTATCGGGCGGATACATATTGTGCAGTTTGTATTTATTGCCCGCCCCGTTGCCGTACTGCGCGGCGCTCATGCGGACCGCCTTGCCGGTACGCTTCATGTGCCGCACCGTCAGAAATCCCGTATAGCAGGCATGCCGCCCCTGTGTCGCCATGCGCAGGTCATGCTCCAGATCGTCATACTGCGTGGGCGAAAACATAAGCGAAAAATCGCCGGAATCCAGCAGGTCGGCGGTGCGGAACAGGTGACAGCAGCCGGTGACGGAAATACAGGGCCTGATGTAGTCGAACTGCCCCCAGTCCGTTACCTGCGCGTGCACGTCGGACACATTGAACGGACACGCCCGCACCGAGACCAGCGATTCACCGGCCAGCGCGCTGCGTTGCTCCGGCGTATCATCTGCGGAACCGGCCATGGTCAGATGCAGGTCAGCGGACTGCACGATGTACGGGGCAGCGGCGTCCACTATCTTGCCGCCCCAGACGGAAGCGGCCGGACGCACCTGCACCGCACGGGCCATATGCCCCAGCCAGTCTGCAGGCAGGGCCGCATCGTCGTCCAGATAGGCGGCAAAATCACACTCCGCGACCTGCGGCAGATGCATCAGCCAGTTGCGGGCGGCCGGTGCGCCGATGTTCACCGGCAGATGCACGGCATGCATTCTGTCGCCCAGTCTGTCCGCCCACGCGTCTATGACGGCGCCCGTGCCCTGTGCTCCGTCCGTGCTGCCGTTGTCCAGCGCCACAATGGTGTGCAGCTGCTGCGCGCTGTGCGCCAGATGGCTGAGGGCATCATCCAGATCGGCCGCCTTGTTATATGAATACAGCAGCGCCGCCACCCTGCCCAGCCCTGTGCTGCAGGCGGGCACATGCAGCCCGCCGCGCACGGCGTGCGCGCGCAGAGCCAGCGAAACATGAAAAGGACGCGCACGCAGCACATCCTGCCACAACCGCAGCGCCTCATGGCTGTGTCCCTGCAGCTGGCGGATATGCCCGAGCCTTGCGGCCACACCGCACAGCATACCGGCAGCGGTTACTTCTCCGGCCTGCGCATGCAGCTGCTCCAGCACGGCTTCCGCGGTATCAGCACGGCCCGCACACAGCCACAGCCCCGCACCGGCATAGGCAAGCACCGGCTGCAGTGCCTGCGGAGCAGTCGCCGCATACCGGCGCACATGCTCAAGGCTCCATTCCGCATTGCCGGTCAGTTCACCCACGGCGCACACCTGCTGCACCCACCAGATGTTATCCCCATGCTTTGCACGTTCGCCGTCAAGGTAGCGCATGCAGCGTCCGTAATCACCCTGCGCGGCCAGACGCTGGTAGTAACGCAGATTCTCCGGCACAGCACCGGACTGCTGCAGGGCCTGCAGCGCACTGCGCAACGCGCCGGAAAGCCAGGGGCGCCCCTCCTGCCGGCGGGCGTGACCGTCCAGTTCCAGCAGCTGCCCGCCCAGACGGATATTCAGACAGTCATCCTCCCACGCTGCCAGCAGCAGCTCCCGTCCGGTATGCCACCAGAACATTCTGTCGGCCACCGGAGCCGTTTCCAGCGCGGAAAGCATGTCGGAAGCCGCCTGCAGAAGATGCAGACTGCCTGCACTGCCATGCAGCAGACGTTCTCTGAGAAAAGCGGGATACCGCATCCACATGGCGGCGCTGTGTGCTGAAGTCATATATCTCCCGATGGGCGGATGTTACACCGGCGGCATGTGCCGGACGGCGCATGCACGCGGACGCGGCAGGTTGTGAGCACGCAGCGATTAGCTTACTCTGTGCCGCGCATTTGCAAAAAGCATATAAAAAGGAGCCAGCATGAACCGTGCCGCCACCTTAGCCGCATATCTGACAGAAAAAAACTGGATGAGCCAGCCCGTGAGCGCCGGGCAGGTCAGTTTTCTGGCCGCCGGTGAATACAATGAAAACTGGCTGGTACAGTGCGGCGGACATGCGGCGGTGCTGCGCATCAACCACGGCAGCCAGCTGGGATTGCGGAACCAGTCGGAGTACGAATTTTCGGTACTGCGGCATGTGGCCTCCAGCGGCCTGACGCCGCAGCCCTATGCACTGGACCCGCTGCCGTGGAAACACGGCCCCGGCAAGGGTGCCATGCTGATGGAATATATTCCGGGCACACCGCCTGATTACCGCCTGCACGCGGCCGATGCGGCCCGCCTGTTCGCCCGGGTGCACGGCTGCCCTCTGCCGCCGCGGGGGGACATGATCGCGCAGCCTGATCCGGTGCGCGACATCGCGCGGGAAAGTACAGGTCTGCTGCACCGCCAGCCGGACCACCCGCGCAGCGACATCCGTACACGGCTGCTGAACTACCGCGACACCGTCCTGCGTCTGGCGGACGACACGGCACAGCTGTTTGCCGGTGAACCGCAGGTCATCACCAACACCGAGGTCAATTCCGGCAACTTCATAGTCCTGCCGCCGCAGCACCCGCGCAGAGGCAACGAACAGGCCGGAATAGCCCTGTGCCTTGTGGACTGGGAAAAAGCCGTTATCTCGTGCTGTCATCAGGATCTGGGCCATTTTCTGGTGCCCACCACCACGCGCTGGAAAACGGATTTCACCTTTGATGCGCAGAGCCGCACGGACTTTCTGCGTGCGTATCTGCAGGCACGGCACGGCAGCGTCGACGCAGACGCACTGGAAGCCCTGCACCTGCGCACCCGCGTACTGGAACGCACCATTCTGCTGCGGGCACTTTCGTGGTGCTTCATGGCATGGTATGAGTACAGCCGCGGCGACCGCACCCTGCGCAACGAATTCACATACGGCCGCATCACATCCTATCTGGAAAACATCGAATGCATATTGAAATACGGGGAATAAGCATACGCTACGCGGACAGGCCCGTGCTGGACAATGTGAGCTTTGCGGCACAGGCAGGCGACATAGTATCCATTGTGGGGCCTTCGGGCGTCGGCAAAACCACGCTGCTGCGCATCATCGCCGGACTGGAGCACCCCCATGCCGGAGAGGTGCTTTTTTCGGGTCTGCCCGCACCGGCACAGCAAAAAAAAAGGGCACTCTGGGAAAAAGAACCGGAGCATCCTGCCATCATGGTGTTTCAGGACTATCTGCTTTTCCCCAACCTCACCGTGCACGACAATGTGGCCTTCGGACTGAAAGCGCGGCGCACGCCGCGGCCGGAACGGGCCAGACGGGTGGAGGAAATGCTGCATTTTTTCCAGCTGCATGAACTGGCCGGCAGATATCCGGTACAGCTTTCCGCAGGGCAGAAACAGCGCGTCGCCATCGCCCGCGCCATGGTGGTCAATCCCGCCGTGCTGCTGCTAGACGAACCGTTTGCCAACCTTGACCGCAACCTCAAACTGTCCACTGCGGAATTCATACGCAGCACACAGAAGACTTTCGGCACAACCACCATCAGTGTGACCCACGATCTGGAAGAAGCCTTTGCCATGTCCGACCGCATCGGGGTGATGCTGAACGGCAGGCTGGAGCAGTACGACACGCCGGAGAACCTGCACAACGCCCCCATTGCCGGCAGTGTGGCTGAATTTCTGGGACCCGTGAATGTGCTGGATGCCGCAGCCTGCCTGCAGCTGGGGCTGCCGCACGGTCCGGCCGGCATACGCGTGCGGCCCGAAGCGCTGCTGCTTGCCCCGGACCCTGCAGGGCCCGGCAAAGTGCTTGCCGTACGTTACGGCGGCCACCATGTGCGCTATACCGTACATGCGGCCGGTACCGGGCTGACCGTATATGCCATGCACGACACACTGAAACCGGGTGACAGGGTACGCATAGACATGACACGCGCCCTGCCTGACCCTGACCGTACTTCAGGTCAGGCTGAAACACCCCGCACGGCAGGGGTCTCCGGCGCAACGGGCACTGCGGACTAGCCGCCCTGCAGCCATTGCCACTGCAGGCTGCCGGCCATCATATCCACAAGTTTGCGGTGCCCCGCAGGCAGCGTATAGCCGTCCAGCTCGGCAAAACGCACCCAGCGGCTTTCCGTAGCCGCATGCAGTACGGGCACATCACTGCCGCCACGCAGTTCCAGCAGATAACAATGCAGTGTGGCGCGGTATGTGGTGTAGCCATGACGCACCACGGCTATCTTTTCCCGCGGAACAACGTCGAACTCCGTCTCTTCCATAAACTCGCGCCGCACGGCTTCCTCCGCAGTCTCCCCCTGCTCTATGCAACCGCCGGGGAACTCCCAGAATCCTGCCCATACGCCCATTTCCGGTCGTTTCTGAATAAATATCCTGCCCTGATGCACCAGAAAGCCGGTGGCCACCTCGATAGGCACTATGGATTTGCGGGCGGTAAGCACCGGACGTTCCTGCACAATCCCCAGACGGAACGCCTCGCACCACTGCTGCACGGGACACAGCGGGCAGCGGGCTTTTTTTCCGCAGACCAGCGCGCCCAGCTCCATAAGAGCCTGATTGAACAGGCGGGCCTTGCCGCGGGGCAGCAGGCTCTGCGCCGTATGCCGCACAAAGGCCGCGTTTTCCTTTTCCTTTATGGGAGTATCAATGTCGAACAGACGCGAAAAAACGCGCTCCACATTGGCGTCCACAGCCACGGCATCCTGCTGAAATGCAATGGACGCTATGGCCCCTGCGGTGTAGTCGCCCACACCGGGCAACGCCCTGATATCTTCATACCGGCAGGGAAAAACCCCGCCGTGCTCCTGCATTATCAGACGGGCAGCCCTGTGCAGATTACGCGCGCGTGAATAATACCCCAGACCTTCCCATGCCTTCAGCACATCGTTTTCCGCAGCGCGCGCCACGGCGGCCACATCGGGAAAACGCCCCATCCAGCGGTTGAAGTAGGTCACGCCCCGTTCCATCTGTGTCTGTTGCAGCATTATTTCCGATACCCAGACGCGGTACGGAGTATAATCGCGGCGCCACGGCAGATCGCGCATATTCACGGAAAACCAGCCCAGCAGCGCCTGTACGAACCGTTCTTTATCATCATCATGTATCATGCCGGTCTTGTACCCTTACCGGACAGGCTTGAAAAGCTCTCCGCGGGCAGCCCGCCGCTATTCGCGCTGCACGGAAAATGTGCTATTATGACGGCAAAAGACAGGAGCCGCACCCCATGAGCATATACGGACACCACTTTTTACTTCCGGCACAGGCCGCCGCTGCCTGCCTGACCCTGCTGGCAGCCGCGCCCGCGGTACCGGCCGCTCAGCGCACTGCGGACGTAATGGCCGGCACATGGACATACGGCGGCAGGCCCTACATGCTGCTGCTGGGCATACTGGTTGTCGTATCCGCCGGTATGGCGGTTACCGGCATGGTCCGGGCCAGAAATTCCGCCCGCCGCGCAGCGCAGATGGAAAAACTGCTCCGCCAGCGGCTGGGAGAAACAACCGAATGGGCCGACAGAGAACGCGAAATACGGACGCTCATGCACCATGCCGCCATCGGCATCTACCGTTCAACGCTTGACGGTTCGCGCTTTATCGAAGCCAACAAGCATCTTGCGCTGCTGTACGGCATGCATGATGAAAAAGAATTTCTGCGCACCGTCACGCCGCTGGATATGCACCCGTCGGGACAAAACCGGCAGGAACTCATGCAGAAGCTGCGCCGCGACGGCGTGGTCAGCAGGCAGAAAATCCTGCTGCGCGACAAATCAGGCAGTCTGCGGCACGCCATCACGTCCGCGCTCATCAGCTCCCGCAATGAAAGCATCTTCGGGCTTATCTATGACATGACGGACGAACACAACAGCAAAGAGGAAATGCGCCGCACCGGCGCCATGCTGCAGTCGGTCATTGATGCCATGCCCAACCCGTTCTTTTTTAAAAATGCCCGGGGCCGCTATAAGATTGTGAACCGCGCCTTCTGCCGGCTTGTGAACCGCCCTGCCGAAGCGCTGGTGGACCGTACGGTCGAAGCTTTCGCCTCGCCCGCCATGGCACAGATATACAACGATGCCGACGCAGTGCTGCTGACAGCGGCAGGCCCCGCCGTGCAGCGGTATGAAACCGTTGTCGAATCGGAAGAAGGCGGCACTGAGGTGCTGCTGTACAAAGAAAGCATATGCGACGATAACGGAACCATCACGGGCATAGTGGGCGCAGCGTTTGACATCACATCGCGCAAGGAAACCGAATCGGCCCTGCGGCAGGCGGAAGAACGGTACCGCACCATTTTCATGCATGCTCTGGACGGCATTTTCACCTGCACGCCGCAAGGTCTCCTGCTGGAAGCCAACCCCGCTTTTGCGCGCATGTTCGGTTACGAAAGCCGTGAAACCCTGCTGGAAACCGCTCCGTCCGTCCGCTCGCTGTGGGTCAGCAGCCAGACACACGACGAAGTGATGGGCCTTTTATGCAACCGGCAGCAACTCACGGCGCAGCGTGCCGAGATGCTGCGCCGCAACGGCGAACACTTCTGGGCGGAAATAAACTGTCAGGCCTTTTATGACATGCAGGGCGAAGTGACACGCGTAGAGGGCGTCATCTCTGACGTGACGCACCATATGATGCAGGAACGTGAGCTGCGGACGCAGGCTTCCACGGACAAGCTGACCGGCCTCATGAACCGTTACGGCTTTGATGAAGCCTTTGAGCGGCTGCTGGCGCAGGCGCAGCGCAGTACGCGCAAGGTGGGCGTGGCGTTCATTGATCTGGACGGGTTCAAGGAGATCAATGACAGATTCGGCCACGACACAGGAGACATGCTGTTGAAAGAGGTGGCACGCAGACTGCAGCAACGCGTGCGCGAAACCGATATAACGGCCAGACCGGGCGGTGACGAGTTTGCCGTGCTGTTGTGGGATGTGGGCGGAACCGAAGACCTGCGGCGGCTGGGGGAAAGCCTGCTGGACGCGCTGCGTCCGCCCTACCGCTGCGATGCAAATGTCTGTACGCTGACAGCCAGCATAGGGCTGAGCCTGTACCCCGACCACGGGCTGACCGCAGGAACCCTGCTGCGGCAGGCTGACCAGGCCATGTATGCGGTAAAAAACGCCGGAAAAAACGCTGTCCGGCTGGCTGTGTGACACACCACGGAAAACGGGCGGCAGCCTTTCTGTAAACCGGCCGCCGCCCGCAGGAATTCTCCGGACTTATTTCTTCCAGCGCGAAGACTGCAGGTCTTCAAATGCCGACAACGCCGCCGTGGCACCGTTGCCCACGGCTGTCACTATCTGCCGTATGCCGCCGGTCACATCACCGGCAGCGTACACTCTGGGGATATTGGTACGCATGGCACGGTCCACCGCTATGGTGCCGTCTTCATTAAGCGTGACCCCCAGTTCGGCAGCCAGAGCGGAATTAGGCACATGTCCCACGGCCACGAACACCCCGTCCAGTGCCACTTCGTGCACATCGCCGCTTTTGACGTTTTTCAGTCTGGCACCGGTGACCAGACCGTCAGTGCCCAGAATTTCCTCCACCACAGTGTCCCACAACACGGGAATCTGCTCGCGCTCCAGCGCATCCTGCAGCTGCTGTTCCGCCCTGAAGGCGTCGCGGCGGTGCACCACGGTGATATCCACACCCAGATTTTTCAGATGCAGCGCATCGGTCAGTGCCGTATTGCCGCCGCCCACAATGATGACTTTTTTACCCTTGAACATGAAACCGTCACACGATGCGCAGTGCGAAACCCCCTTGCCGAAGTAGGTATCCTCTCCCGGCACGCCCAGTTCACGCCACTGGGCACCGGTGGCAAACACAAGCGCACGCGCCAGATACACGTTTCTTGCCGTGTACACCTCTATGTTACGGCCTATCTTGATTTCCTCTATTTCTTCATGCTCCTGCACATGGGCATATTCACGGGTATGCGCGGCCAGCATCTCCACCAGATTCATGCCGCCCACATTTTTAAAGCCGGGATAGTTTTCCACCACGGGTGTCACCGCCACCTGTCCGCCCACAACAGCCTTGTCCAGCACCACGCTTTTCAAACCGCTGCGTTCGGCATAGATACCGGCCGTCAGACCGGCAGGCCCCGCACCCACAATCACCAGATCAACCTTTTCCACGGGGTAGTCGCCTGTGCCCGCATCCTGTCCGGCTTCACGCACCATGCCGGAAGCGTCCTTCATGGTTACCAGTTCAACCGCAAAGCGCTCTTCAGGCATCAGCCCCACGGCGTCAAATTCGTCATTGATGTTGGTATGCGGAACCGAACCGACGCCGTACTTGCGTGAAAGCTCGGGAAATTCGTCAGAATTGACTGCCTCGGCACTGACCAGCTGAGGGCTGGCAATGACGCATTTCACCGCGTTCACCACCTGCCCGGGGCAGTAGGGACACCCCGGCGACGAAAACACCCGGACGGTTCTTTTTTCTTCCAGCCGTTCAAGAATCCTGCCCACGTTTTCAGAAACAGCGGTCTTACCGGCGGAAACAAGCATAATGGCTTCGATGAACCCTCTGGCTTCTTCTCCCAGCGGTGCACCGGTAAACCGTATGGCGTAGGTACCGGCATTGAGCAGCGTGCTCGGTCCCAGCGTGACGCCCAGCCGCTGAGCCTCGGCACTGTCCAGAGCATGCACGCGGGTGTCTATTTTATCGGCCAGTTCCGCAAGCTCCTGCGCAAACCGGACAGTGTATTCATTGTACTGATTTTTTTCATCGCCGTCGGTAAAGACATCCAGAGTGACCTCACCGGGCAGTCCGGCAAACACACCGGCCAGATGCTTGCGTCCTTCTTCGGGTATAAGCCACCGGCGTTCTTCGCTGTTCTGTGCAGAATCATTTTCGCTCATGGAGACCTCCATTGCTTATATTCGTAACTGAAAGAATATGTTGCATGATTTACAGCTCAGCATACCACATCGGCAGAACGGTGCAAGGCCGCTTGCCTTTTTCCCGCAGGCGGGGCAAACACGGCGGATATTACTCCCATCATTCAAGGAAGGAACGCACATGAGCAATCCCATGGTGCTGCTGGAAACATCTTCCGGCGATATGCTGATAGAACTCTATGCCGACAAGGCCCCTGAAACCGTGAAAAACTTTCTGCGCTATGTGGAGGAAGGTTTTTACGAAAACACCATCTTCCACCGTGTCATTAAAAATTTCATGATTCAGGGCGGTGGCGTTACCATGCGCATGGAAGACAAAAAAGGCCACGAACCCATTGCCAACGAGGCAGGCAACGGCCTTAAAAACGTCCGCGGCACCATTGCCATGGCGCGCACCGCAGCCCCCCACAGCGCGACTTCACAGTTTTTCATCAACCTTGTGGACAACCCCGACCTTGACCATCAGGACGATTCCGATGCCGGATTCGGCTACTGCGTTTTCGGTGCCGTGGTTGAAGGCATGGACGTGGTTGATGCCATAGGCAAGCTGAAAACCAAACCCATGGGTGAGCACGATGATGTTCCCGTGGATTCGGTGGTCATCACCGGCGCAGGCCTTTTCGACCTGTAGGCAGGCACCTGACGGCAGACATCCGCCGCAGCGGTGCCGCAGCGCAGAAATACCGCCCCGCCTCAGCGCGGACGGTAACGGACGCGCTTCTGCCTGCATGCATCCGCAGGCAGCCGCCGCACCTGATATCAACACCAAAGCCGCTTCATGCATGAAGCGGCTTTTTCTGTGTCCGCCATCTTCAGGGGGAGCTGCAGCGGACGACTTTTTTTGCAGCCCCAACCCCTTCTGCATACAGGCGTTCTAAAGAGTACCACTAAATATACGGTGTACGTACTTGCACAAACAGTTGCCATGCACACCGTCTCTGCGCTACTGTCCTGCGCTGTATTTTTATTCATTTTCCGGAACGACCAGTACAACACTTGTGAAGGGGGTAGTATGCGTTCGTTTCTTACAGGCATTCCGGCGTCGCTTGCGGGGTTGCTGCTGTGCAGCATACCGGCGCTGGCCGCGGATGCCAGCCTGGGCCCCGTCAATGCCGAACGGTTCGGCATCTGGACGCTTATCCCGCCCGTTGTGGCCATCCTGCTGGCCTTCATCACGCGCAACGTGGTGCTTTCGCTGTTTATCGGTGTTTTCTCCGGCGCATTCATGCTGGAAGCAAAAGGCTTTGACCTGTACTCCGGCATAGTGGACGGTTTTCTGCGTCTGTCGGGCGAAATTCTGACCTCGCTGGCCGACCCGTGGAACGCGGGCATCGTGCTGCAGGTGCTGGCCATCGGCGGCCTTATTGCACTGGTTTCGCGCATGGGCGGCGCAAAGGCCATTGCAGAGGCACTGGCACGCAAAGCCAGAAATGCCAAAAGCGCACAGATGTCCACATTTCTCATGGGCATAGTCATTTTCTTTGACGATTACGCCAACTCGCTGACCGTGGGCCCCATCATGCGCCCCGTCACCGACAAAATGAAAGTTTCCCGCGAAAAACTGGCGTTCATCATCGATGCCACTGCCGCCCCCATTGCCGGCATGGCGCTCATATCCACATGGGTGGCCTACGAAATAGGCCTCATCAAAGACGGGTTCGACGCCATCGGCCTGCAGGGCAACGCCTACGGTACCTTTGTGGAAACGCTGCCTTTCCGTTTTTACAATATTTTCATGCTGGTATTTGTGGTGGCGGGCATCTGGCTGCTGCGCGAATTCGGCCCCATGCTGAAAGCCGAACAGCGTGCGCGCACCACCGGCAAGGTGCTGGACGACAACGCCAAGCCCATGGTTGCCGACGAGGCAACCGACCTTGAGCCGGACCCGGACACCCCGCTGAGCATCTGGAACGCCATCATCCCCATCGGGGTGCTTATCGTCGCGGCGTTTCTGGGCTTCTACTTCAACGGTTACAACGCCATCATGGCAGGCGACAACGCAGCCCTCATTGCTTCCGTGAAGGAATCGCCCATGGGCTTTGCCTCGCTGCGTGACTGCTTCGGCGCCTCCGACGCATCGGTGGTGCTTTTTCAGGCTGCGTTGCTGGCAGGCATTGTGGCCATCACCATGGGGGTCAGCCGTCGCATCTTCACGCTGGAAGAAGCTCTTTCCACATGGGTTCAGGGCATCAAGTCGCTCAGCATCACCGCCGTCATCCTGCTGCTGGCGTGGTCGCTTTCCGGCATGATCAAAGAACTGGGCACGGCACGCTATCTGGTGACCGTTCTTTCCGATGCGTTGCCGCCCTTCCTGCTGCCCAGCATCATCTTCATCCTCGGTTCGTGCATCTCGTTCGCCACCGGTACGTCTTACGGCACCATGGGCATACTCATGCCGCTGGCCATTCCGCTGGCATGGGCCATCACGCCGGAACACAACTATCTTATCATGAACATCGGGGCCGTGCTTACGGGGGCCATTTTCGGCGACCACTGCTCGCCCATTTCAGACACCACCATTCTGTCTTCCATGGGGGCCGCGTGCGACCACATCGACCACACGCGCACACAGCTTGTCTATGCCCTTACCGTGGGAGCCTGTGCGGTGCTGTTCGGTTACCTGCCCGCGGGCCTCGGCCTGCCGGTGCTGCTGGTGCTGCCTCTGGGTATCGCATCCGTGTTCATCATGACCCGTCTTCTGGGCACCCGCCTGCCGGAATAATCCGGCGGTCCGCCTTTCTGTAAAAAAAAAGCCGCCGGAACCATTCCGGCGGCTTTTACGCATTGTACGGTCTGCTTTTTTGCAGAAAAAAAAGGGCACACAAGGCTCTGCCGCCAGACAGCGGCACAGACAGCGGCACAGGCAGGGGCACAGGCGGGGATACAGGCAGCGCGGCCGCCGTGAACCGCACGCCCCGCGGCAGATCAACCCCGGGCGGCGTTTCAGCGCCACAGCGGCAGCTGCGGCAGCCACGAACCGGAAACACCTGTCACTTCAGCGTTATCCAGCACCAGCACAGCGCCGCCGGCAGCCGTGGTGTACTGTGCAACAAGACTGCTGCCGCCGAAGATACCCGCACATGTCACATGGTCGCCCACGCCCACTTTAAGCTCTCCCAGACGGTGCACCTGATCCTGCCGGATATACACCACCACCCTGTCATCCAGCACCAGATACACTGAACGCATGAACGACTGGTCCAATCTGGTCACGGTACCGCTTATGTTCACCACCCGCCCTTCCAGATCGGCGGCATGCTGCCGGTGTGCCAGATAGTCTTCATGCAGACTGTGCGCATCGTAGCGGGGTATGGCCGTCTTTTTATGCAGGCAGCCGCCGGACACGAACAGTACCGCCAGAAACAGAACTGCCGCTATGCGCAGCGCAATGTCGGGCATAACAATCTTCCTCGCATGACAGATATGGCGGAACGGAACACGTTACCGCCCGCCCAGACTGATACCCGGCAAAAGCAGCGGCTGCGCCCCTCTTTTGCGGGCGCGCACTCTGCGCCATGTTTCCGGACTGCAGCCGAACCTGAACGACCACAGTGCGCAGGTTTCCCGCGCAGCGCAGCGGCGCACCTCGGCCCGTTCTCCGCCGCTGCATGTCAGGCAGTGACAGCGGATGGCCTGCACGCCCGAACGTCCGGCCTGCGGCTGTTCCTCGCCCAGACGCCAGACATACAGCGCGCACGACGTATCGTCACAGCCGCGCACCATGGCGGCCGAACCGCCCTGACAGGCAATGCAGAACCGCCTGATGGCCTTGATGGGAGTTATTTTTGCCATACCGCTGGTGTATACGTTTTTACCGGTGCTTGTCATGTCCTGCCGCGGCAGGCGCAGGCGGGACACCCCCTGCCGGACAAGGCAAAAGGCCGGAGCGTATTGCGCTCCGGCCCGGATAGGTGACGATGCTGCGTGAAAACAGCCTGAAACCGCTGCGGACTAGGCGCGGCCGCAGCACTTCTTGTACTTTTTGCCGCTGCCGCAGGGGCAGGGTTCGTTGCGGCCCACCTTGGGCTCTTCACGGCGCACGGTCTGGCTGTGCACATGACCGTCTTCATACAGCCAGCGGCCGTCCACCCGCACAAAGCTGCTCGTCTCGCGCAGAGTCTGGGGCACACCGCGCATGGTGTAATCCGCCTGAAACTCCACAATGCCTCTGTTGTCCTCTTCGCCGCCTTTTTCGGTACGCAGCACGGTAAGGGCAGTCCAGCGCATATGTTCCGACCACTGCCGGATTTCATCGGCCGAGGCTTCATCACGGATATCAGGGTGCGTTGTGGCTTCAAGATATTCATAAGCACCCACACAGTGCGCGCTGAAACGGGAACGCATGAGGGCCTCGGCCGTGGCGGCCTGGCTGGTTCCGGCAATAAGGGGCCCGCAGCACTCTTCGTACGTTCTGCCGGAGCCGCAATGGCATTGTGTCATAGTCGGTCTACCTGTTCTTCAAGTTATATTAATGCCCGTGGCAGCCTTCGTGGCCGTGGGCATGGCAAATTTCCTGTTTGTCTGTCAGGCGGCCTTCAAGCCAGCTGGCAGCCACGTCCCGCACGGCACCCTGTGCGCCGCGCACCACCTGAATACCGTGCGACTCAAGCTTGTCCACGGCGCCCTGTCCCATGTTGCCGCCCAGCAGCACCTTAACGCCCTTTTCAACCAGAACAGGAACAATGTTGGATTTGCAGCCGCAGCCGGGAGGAGGGGTCAGGCGTTCTTCTTCCACAATCTGCCTGCTTTCGTCCACTGTCATGATGGTGAAATATTCGCAATGGCCGAAATGCTGATCCACGACGCCGTCGCGGGTGGGAAGTGCTATCTTCATTGTGTTTGTCTCCTTGCTGTTGTCTATGGATGAAAACTGCGGGAACTATAATCCCGCATCCTTCCAAGTCAATGACTACTGACACGGTATTCTTCTGATTATAATCCGCAGGCGTTTGTCAGGTCGGGCGTGCTCTGCTATGGTACGCACACACTCTCCCCCTGTCCGGTTTATTCAGAAAGGAGGCCAGCATATGACCCATCAAGAGGAAAAACGCCGCTTCACGCGGCTGCCGAAAGGCTTTTCCATAGAGGCCAGCATCCTGCAGTTTCCGTTCTCCAGCCAGCGGCGGGTGACCAGCAACTGCGCCGACATAGGCGGAGGCGGAGTAAGCTTTGAGTCCCCCGCACGGTTTGAACCCGGCGACAAGCTGCAACTGAAGGTTCACATTCCTACGCTGAACAAGTATTCTCCCGGCTTTTTCAAGGTATATGAAAACGACGCCGAGCAATATCTGCAGGCCATCGGAGAAGTTGCGTGGGTTGACCGCAACGGCGCGGGATACACCACAGGTGTCAAATTCATCGATATCGACCCCGACGTCTGCAAGGCGCTGTGCGGTCTGGTGGAAAAAACGCTGAGAGATCAGGAAAAATAACGGCGCTTCCTGCACGGGCTTACCGGCACAAGCGCCATGCAGGATACCATTATGCTTGAAGTACAGCTGGATGACGGCACCAGCCTTGTCATCCCCGAAGATGAAATATCGTTCAGTGCCTCGCGGGGGTCAGGTCCCGGCGGTCAGCATGTCAACGTGACCGCCAGCAGGGTCACCGTACGCTTCAACGTTCTGCACTCCGCTGTCCTTGACCGGCGGCAAAAGGAACGTATTGCCTCGCGGCTTGCTTCGCGCATTTCGTCCGCCGGCGAACTGGCCGTTTCCTGCGCGGACGGACGCAGTCAGCATGCCAACCGCAGGACGGCCCTGCAACGTCTGGCAGCCCTGCTTACCCATGCGCTGCACACCCCAAGGCCCAGAACAAAAACGAAAACTCCGGCCGCCCAGAAACGCAAAAGACTGGATGACAAAAAAAAGCGGGCTCTTACCAAACGCAACAGGCGCAGTATAAGCGATATCTGAACCGGACCGCAGGTGCCTTGCTGCCTGCGGTGTACTGCCGCCAGCCCGCAGCAGCAGCGGTACCGCAGGATGCCGATGGCGGCTGACAGCGGCCCGTCCCCCGTTGCATCACACGGCTGCCCGCAATAAAGCCCGCCGCCGGAATGTGCCTGTGCCCGGTTCACGGCACCCGTTGCACCGCCGCTGTCAGGTCTGCCAGAAATTTATCAACATCTTTGTAACGCTCATTTTTCCTGCGCCCGACCACCAGTGCCACATCGGGAATCGGGGCCGCGAATATCCTGTTCATGTAGTGCATTTCATCAGGATACCGGTAAAACAAACGCCCTGCAGGGTACTGATGCTCTTTTTGCCAGCACTCGAACTCTGCACAAAAGGCCGGATGCTCCGGCGGCGTGACCGTCTCGAAAAAGTCACTGTCCACCAGCCTTGCCAGACGGTAAAGACCGTGGACTTCTTTTGCAAAGCACTTCATATACTTGCCAAAAACATACCCCGTCTGCATACGCTGATATCCGGCGCATGCCTGTTCCAGCGCTCCGCCGGCCGCCTTGTGATCCCGTCTGATAAGCGCCGCGAGGTACCCCACGACCGCAGTGTCAAAGACCGCACTCTTCTTTTTCAAAAAACTGTCGGCCTGTGCCAGCACCTCCGGCAAGTGTACCGACTCGCCGTAATACAGCACCTTGATCATGTTCATGGCCGGAGCCACATAAAACGGAGAGACCGCGAAAGGAAGGGAGGCAGGGAAAAAACGTGCAAACACTTCAAAGTCGTTGCAGGAAAACGCAGTCAGAAGGTCGAGAAGGAAATTGCAGTGGTCAGTGCCGCCGGCAGTTATTCCGCCCAGCAGCAGCTGACGTCTTGCCGTCTGAAACAGCACGTTGTTAAGCGTTTCACAACTACGCTCCTGAAACGCCGTATACAGCCCGAAATCGCCCAGCGCAGACGGCAACAACCGGAGATACGCAGATGTTGCCGCCCCGCAAACCGTCTTGTCTTTCAGGTGCTCTTCATAAATACGATTCTGGTCGGCATACAGTTCGTCCCATGTCCGCACGGGATAATATTCACCAAACCGCGCAAAACGCTCTTCCGCGGCCTTGTTGTACAATGTTATAAACTGCTTCGCGTTTTTCATGCCTGATATTTCATAAAAGATTTCGCACAACCTGCATCGGCGGCAGGCGCCTCACACACGCCCTGTTATCCTCTGAATACAGCGCCGCCATATGCGCATCAAGATAAAATCAGCTGCGGTTCCCGCGCCCCTGCATTACAGCTGCATCGCCACACCCCGCAGCAGCAACCCGTAACATGACACACAGGCTGTGCCGCCGGTTGTGAAATTTCATCCGGTAATCCCCTGCACTGGTTGACCATTCACTGCATAAAAATAAAGCAACGCAAAAAACCTGTGGTCATGCACTTGTTTTGTGCGGTGCATGCGTGCTAACTCTCTTTTTTTGGTTGCATACACAACCAGTATCGGCATCAGCCACAGCCTGTCCGCAAAAACGGCGTTGACATACGCCAAAAGCCTGACAATATGGATACTAGGCCATAGACCCCTTTACGGGTTTTCAGTACCGCGGCACATGAAAACTGCGCACAGACGCAGTTGATAAGGAGCGACACATGGCCAAGACCAGCACAGTAAACGAAACCCCCACGGCGGAAGCCGCCGTCTTCAGAAAGCTGCTGCGCAATGCCAGCGCCGGCGGAGATTCCACCAGCCGCGTTCAGCGCGTCATGCTGGCGCTGGGGTATTCAGTATCCATGACTCCGGCCGGATTTCCCGCGTTTCAGCGCAACATGATGCACAAGGGCATTCCCGTCACGGTATGGGTCATGACCCGCGACACCTATTCCTGCCCTGTTTCTCTGATGGACCCTGTATTTGTGGGGCTGTACACCACCGAAGGCCCGCTTGAGATGGTGAGCAACGAAGAATATCCCCGTCTGCTGGACTACCTGCTGAAGCACCACGGCAAGGCGCTGGGGGCCAACGCGGATACCACGGGTACTGGCAACTAGCAGACGCGTCCGGCAGACACTTCCGGCAGGCGCACCGTCCGGGTCTGCACAGCCGGCCATATACCCGTGCAGACGGTTTTACCGTCTGCTGAGCGGCAGGTTGACCCGTCAGTGCCTTGGGGCTATTCTCCTCCACTGCATTTCGCCCAAGGAGAATCCCCATGCTTGACCTTAAACTGCTGCAGAACAATCCCGAAGTGGTTGCCGAGGCCCTTGCCAAACGCAATTCGGGCATTGATATCACCCTGTTTACCGCACTTGACCAGCGCCGCAGAGAACTGCTGCTGGAAGTGGAAGCGCTGAAAAGCGAACGCAACAAGGCTTCCGGCGATGTCGCCCGCATGAAGCGCGCCGGAGAAAACGCCGACGCACTCATCGAAAAACTGGGCGCTCTGTCAGACCGCATCAAAACACTGGACGCTGAAACCGAAACGGTAAAAGCCGAAGTGCACCAGTGGCTCATTTCTCTGCCCAATATCCCGCACGAAAGCGTTCCCGCCGGAGCAGACGAAAACGACAACGTATTTCTGCATGCATGGGGAGAAAAGCCTTCTTTTGACTTCACTCCCAAAGAGCACTGGGAAATCGGCCCTGCACTGGGGCTTGATTTTGAACGCGGCAGCCGTCTGACGGGCAGCCGTTTCACCGTGCTGTGGCACTGGGCGGCAAAGCTGGAACGCGCCCTGACGGCATTCTTTCTGGACGTGCACACCCGCGAACACGGGTACATGGAAGTCTACCCTCCCGCCATGGTCAACGCCCAGACCATGACCGGCACCGGACAACTGCCCAAGTTTGAGGAAGACCTCTTCAAGCTGCGCGATTCCGAGTACTATCTTATTCCCACGGCAGAAGTACCGCTGACAAACCTGCACAGCGGCGAAGTGGTGCCGGAAGAAAAACTGCCCATAGCCTATACCGCGCAGACACAGTGCTTCCGCTCCGAAGCGGGCAGCTACGGCAAGGATACCAAAGGCTTCATACGCCAGCATCAGTTCACCAAAGTGGAAATGGTGCGGTTTGCCCACCCTGAAAAATCGTTTGAAGAGCTGGAAAAACTGCGCAGTCACGCCGAAGTGCTGTTGCAGAAGCTGGGCCTGCATTACAGGGTTGTCACCCTGTGCAGCGGGGATATGGGCTTTTCTGCGGCAAAAACATACGATCTGGAAGTGTGGCTGCCCGGACAGGATAAATACCGCGAGATATCCTCGTGTTCCAACTGCACCGATTTTCAGGCCCGCAGAGCCAATATCCGCACCAGACTGGCCGATGCTAAAAAACCTGTGTTCCTGCACACGCTCAACGGTTCGGGGCTGGCTGTGGGCCGTACGCTGGTGGCCATACTGGAAAACTACCAGCAGGCTGACGGCAGTGTGGTGGTGCCCGAAGTTCTGCGTCCCTACATGGGCGGCGTGGCACTGCTGACTCCCGACGGACCTTTCTAGGCGCGGCCGGCAGACTGTCGACGATTTTTTTCATTTTTCCGCTTGACAGTTTTGCCCTCGCACCGTACAACGCATTCCTCACTTCGGGGGCGTTAACTCAGCCGGTAGAGTACCTGCCTTTTAAGCAGAGAGCCGCTGGTTCGAATCCAGCACGCCCCACCAAGTAAGCAAAGGTTGCGACACATGTCGCAACCTTTTTTCGTTTCCGGCTCCTGTCTTCTGCACCACCTGCATACGCCTGCCCGGCACACAGAAAAACAGGCGGCAGCAGTTCCGGCAAACAGGTGGCAGACAACCGGCCCTGCCCGCGGCACCGTTCCTGACGCCCGTGCGGCCGCCCGCCCCCTGCGGAGCATTCCCGGACAAACAGCATCCGGCATTGCAGCACCGGGCATTGCAGCACCGGGCATTGCAGCACCGGGCAGACGCCCGCAAGCTGCACAGCTCCTCCGTGCTCCGGACAGTCCTTCAAAAAGACAGAAAACTGCACCTTCCGCCCCGTACAGACAACAATGCCCCGCAGGGCGGGGCATCGGCGGGTACCATCACAGCACAGCGTTATACTTCGTAATCAATGGCTTTGCGGCCGGAAACCACGGCCTTGATAAAGCCCACGCACTTCACATGCTCCGGGTGCTCCGCATATGCCTGCAGGTCTTCCGCACTGGCATGCACGGTCTGCAGAATAACATCCACCTGTTCCGTTGTGGTCGCGGCAATGGCCGAAGACGCTTCAATGGCCATGAGCGACGGAATCCGGCCATCCAGTTCGCGCAGCATACGGATCATCTTTTCAGCATTTTCCGCTGCTGTGGCGCCTTCCGCCTCTTCCTTGAGCGTCCACCAGACAATATGCTTGATCATTTGTCACCTCTGTTTATGGGGGTTGCACTGCCAGTAACAGCCGGCAGAGTATGCGGCATGCCGCCGCGGGGTCAAGTATCGGGATTGCAGCCTTCGCCTGTTTCCCTTACACGAAGGGGGACCTTTTACCGGCCGTAACGACCTGCGGAGGCTATCAGATGCAGTCCCTTGAAATATTCACGCTGCGCCACGTGCTTGACCGGAGCGCAGAACTCTTTGCCGATCAACCGGCACTTTCCGCCGTGGGCGGCACACCTGTCACCTACAGCGAGTTTAAAGAACAGGTGGAAACCCTCAGCGGTCTGCTGATCGAACAAGGCATCGCGCCGGGCGATCGCGTGGCCCTGCTGGCGGAAAACAGCCCCAACTGGGGCATCGCTTTTTTTGCCATCACCACCATGGGCGCCGTGGCAGTGCCCATCCTGCCGGAATTCCATCCGGACGCGGTGCACCACATCATCCGCCACTCAGAATCAAAGGCGGTCTTTGTTTCTGAAAAACTGTTCAGCAAGGTGGAAGACGGGCATTATGACGAAACGCCGGTTTTCCTGCTGATGGAAACATTCCGTCCGGTGGAGCTGGGCACATCGCGCGACCTTGTGCGCGAATTCAAGGCAGCCGGTCTGCGCGAATTCCGCAGACTGAAAGAAAAAGCCATGCGGCTTGCCCAGATGGAACCGGCAGAGGTGAAAGAAGACGACGTGGCCTCGCTCATCTACACATCCGGTACCACCGGCCATTCCAAGGGTGTCGTGCTGCTGCACCGGAACATTGTTTTCGACGCCGACGCCGTCAAAAGCATTGTTCAGGTAGGCCCCGGCGACAGGCTGCTTTCCATCCTGCCGCTTTCACACACTTACGAATGTACGCTGGGGCTTGTGCTGCCGGTGCTCAACGGTGCCCACATCCATTATATGGACAAGCCGCCCACCGCCCGCGCACTTATTCCGGCCATGGGCAAAGTGCGCCCGACATGTATGCTTTCCGTGCCGCTTGTCATTGAAAAGATTTATAAATCAGCCATCCTGCCCAAACTGACAGGATCCTTTTTCAAACGCCTGCTGTACGGCATTGCTCCGGTGCGCAAAAAATTGAACGCCGTGGCCGGCAAAAAACTGCTGGAAACCTTCGGCGGCAAGCTGCGCATATTCTGCATCGGCGGAGCATCTCTGGCTCCCGATGTGGAGCAGTTCCTGCGTGAGGCGGCCTTTCCCTACGCCATCGGGTACGGTCTGACAGAAACCTCGCCCCTTGTGGCGGGGTCCGGTCCGGCGCACACGCGCTTTACATCCACGGGCTGGCCGCTCATCGGCGTGGAGGTGCGCATCGACGCCCCCGATCCGGCCACGGGAGAAGGCGAAATTCTGGTCAAAGGCCCCAATGTGATGCGTGAATATTACAAAGCGCCGGAAATCACCAAAAACACCTTCACAGAAGACGGCTGGTTCCGCACCGGCGATCTGGGCAAATTTGACGCCGACGGCTACCTGTACATCAAGGGACGGCTGAAAAATGTCATTGTCGGCCCCAGCGGCGAAAACATTTATCCGGAAGAGATAGAGGCGGTCATCCAGCAGTCGCCCTATGTGCTTGAAACGCTGGTCTACCGTCACGAAGGCAAGCTCGCAGCGCGCATCCACCTTGATTATGCCCGGCTTGACGAAGAGTACGGGTCGCTGCCTGCAGCCAAAATGGCTAAAAAAACAGACGACCTGCTGGAAGAAATACGCACTGCCGCCAACCAGCAGGTGGCCAGCTTTGCGCGTCTGCATAAAGTGTTTGAGCAGACTGAACCTTTTGAAAAAACCCCCACGCACAAAATCAAAAGATATCTGTACGTGGAGCAGCAATAACTGCCTGCATCGGGCGGGGTGCCAACCACCCTGCCCGATGCATACCTGATGCCCGCCGCATGTCCGCAGCGCCCCGCCCGATATCCTGACTGATCTTCCGTCTGCCGGTCCGCCGGATGTATGGTGCAAAAACTTTTACTCCGGCATACGCTTCTCTTCGCCGGTTAAAGTTTTTATACGTCCGCGTCGCTGCACCCTGCAAACGCACCACACAATGAAATACTTATATAACAGAATGATACAAGACAAAGCAGCACGGCCACACATGTTGGCACGGCAGTTGCTATATACAAATTACCTTCTTTCTTTTGCGAACATTTTAACCGACTGAACGGCTTCCGGCGACGGAGGCCGTTTTTTCATGCCCCCGACAGGGCTTCCGTGCCTTCGGGTTTTCCTTGCGCTTTGGGCAGCACGCGGGCAGAACAGGGGCATTCTCTGATGCGGCCACATGCACCGCGTATTAACTTTCTCTGCTCTCATAAGGAGGCGCCATGCAGCTTCATACTGTTTCCGTAAAAAACCCCGAAAGCCTCAATATGATTCTGGGACAGTCCCACTTCATCAAAACCGTTGAAGACGTGCACGAGGCCATTGTGTGCACGGTGCCCGGAGCAAAATTCGGCATTGCCTTCTGCGAAGCTTCGGCAGACTGCCTTATCCGCTGGAGCGGCACAGACCAGTCGCTCATCGACCTTGCCGTCACCAACGCGCAGGCGCTTGGCTGCGGACACACCTTCATCATCTTCATGCGCGACATGTTCCCCATCAATATCCTGAACACCATCCAGCAGGTACCTGAAGTGGTCCGTATTTTCTGCGCCACAGCCAACCCCGTGCAGGGCATTGTCGCCGAAACCGATCAGGGCCGCGGCCTTATGGGCGTGGTGGACGGTTTTGCTCCCAAGGGTGTGGAAACGGAAGAGCATATCGCCAAGCGCAAAGGATTTCTGCGGACCATCGGCTACAAACTGTAACCGACCGCATGCACACAATCAGAAACCGGCTCCGGCCGGTTTTTTTTATGCCCTCCGGCGGCTTTCACGCACTTCGTTCTACAGGGCGGCCCCTGCCTGTCCCAAACCGGCATAACGGCAACACGGACAGCATTAGCCTCGTAAAAACAGCATATTACCATCAAAAGCCTGCCTTAAAAGCAGAAAGCCTCTCCGGAATTCTCTGCACGCAACAAAAAAAGTCAGTATGCAACGAGTATACTATTACAATGCATACAACAAAAACTTTGTCTTTATAAAAATTTTTATGACGCATAAAATACATCAAGTATATAAAAAACAACATTACCGTCCGCGATTTGACAAAAAACTGACGTTCTGTATAGTAAAATAAGACATAAGCAGGAAAGAAAGACAAATCAGTCTTCTGAATGCGGCGTTTTGTTACAAGATATAATCCTGCACTGACTGGAAACTTGCATACATGCCGCACTCGGAAAGCGCCGCAGCGCTGCCCGCAGGCAGCCCCGCCGACACGCGGCCAGACGCAACAAGACGGCCCTTGTTGCCGCGCCACCATCCATGAAAGAGCTCAACGAACGTCAACGCGAAGTAGTAAGCATGCTGGGCAACAGCACTTCCACCTCCGGCTGGGAGGACTGGAAATGGCATGTCCGCAATTCCATCCGTACTGTCGAAGCAGCGGAAAAAATTCTCGGGGTCACCTTCAGCGATGAAAAACGCGCTCTGTACAAGCGCACGCTGGACAAATTCCCCATGTCCATCACCCCCTATTATTTTTCGCTCATCGATCAGGAAGACTACGAAAGCGATCCCGTTTTCATGCAGGCTTTTCCGGATATACGCGAACTGAACGTAAGCCCGCACGACATGGCAGACCCGCTGCACGAAGATGAAGACAGCCCCGCACCGGGCATTACACACCGTTACCCCGACCGCGTGTTGTTTCACGTTTCCAACCTGTGCTCCATGTACTGCCGCCACTGCACCAGAAAGCGCAAGGTGGGCGACAGGGACTCGGTGCCGGACCGCGGACAGCTGAAACAGGGCATTGAATACATCCGCCGCACCCCCGCCATACGCGACGTGCTGCTTTCCGGCGGCGACCCGCTGATGCTCTCTGACGAACGGCTGGACTGGCTGCTGGGTGAAATACGCAGCATCCCGCATGTGGAAATTATCCGCATCGGCAGCCGCATGCCCGTGGTCCTGCCCTACCGCATCACCGACGGGCTGCTTGCCGTACTTAAAAAACACCACCCGCTGTGGCTGAACACACATTTCAACCACCCGAGAGAGCTTACCCGCACATCACGCCGGGCACTGGCCCGCATGGCGGATGCAGGCATTCCGCTGGGCAACCAGAGTGTTCTGCTGGCGGATGTGAACGACTGCCCCCGCCTTTTCAGAACTCTGAACCAGAAGCTGGTGCAGAACAGAGTGCGCCCTTACTACATGTATCAGTGCGACCTGTCCGAAGGGCTTTCCCACTTCCGCACACCGGTGGGCAAGGGTATCGAAATTATTGAAAGCCTTGTGGGACATACCAGCGGCATGGCTGTTCCGACCTATGTCATAGACGCCCCCGGCGGTGGCGGCAAAATACCCATGATGCCCAACTACGCCATATCTCAGGGCGTAAACAAAGTGGTGCTGCGCAATTACGAAGGCGTCATAACAACATACACCGAACCGGACAGCTATGAGCCATCCTATTGCGACCGCGACTGCCGGTCGTGCCATCTGACGCTGAAAGAAGACGACGCGGACGAAACCGGCGCCATAGGTATAGAAAAGCTGCTCTCGGACTGGGACGACACAACCAGCCTTACACCGGAAAACAACGAGCGCCTGGCCCGCCGCGATGCCCCTGCGGACAACCCCGCGGACGACGGCGCTGCGCCTGCGGTGCAGGCAAAGGGGTGACAGCATGCAGACAAGCCTGACCGAATTTGTCACCGAGACACGCCCCGTGTGTCCTCCCGATGCGGAACAGCCCGACGAAGTGCGCACCGTCGGCCGTTCCGTCATACAGCACGGCCCGCTGAACGACAGAGTCTATCTGATGAAGGTGGACCCTGACGAAGCCCCGCAGCTTATCAGAAAAGTATACGGCCTTGCCGAGGAACACGGGTATTCGAAACTGTTTGCCAAGGTTCCCCAGAAGGCTATTCCGCTGTTCACGCAGCACGGATTCACCAAAGAAGCCTGTGTGCCCGGCATGCAGAACGGAGACGGCGACATATGCTTTATGAGCCGCTTTCTGCGGCTGTGGCGGCAGAAACCCGCCGACAGTGCAAAAATGCGCTCAGTTTTGCAGATAGCCGCTGCCAAACCCCCTCTGCCGCCGTCCGCACTGCCTGCGGGATATGAACTGCAGGAAATGCGGCCCCGCCATACGCGGGAGATGGCGGCGCTGTATGCCCGCGTCTTTCCCAGCTATCCGTTTCCCATCCACGAACCGGACTATCTGGAGCACTGCATGAAAAACGACGTGCGCTTTTTCGGGGCAATGGCCGGTGACGGCATTGCGGCGCTGGCTTCCGCCGAAATGGACACCGCACATGCCAACGCCGAAATGACAGACTTTGCCACGCTGCCCGCCCACCGCGGCAAACGCCTTGCGCGTCACCTGCTGGCGCACATGGAAAAAGCCCTGCCTGAAAACGGCATACGCACGGCCTACACCATCGCCCGTGCCGTTTCTGCGGGCATGAATGTGACCTTTGCCCGCTGCGGCTACCGCTATGCGGGCACACTGGTCAACAATACAAATATCGCCGGACGCATAGAGAGCATGAACGTCTGGTTCAGGCAGCTTGCATGACGTTTGCCGCCCGCGCTTCGCGGTGCCTCCGGCACTGCTGCGCAGCAGCGGCACCGCGTGCAGCCGGAACACAAACCGCCCCGGAAAAATTATTCTCCGGGGCGGTTTACCATATGGTGCAGAAAGCTATTTTTTCAGCGTCTTGCCGGCGCTGAAAGCCTGTCCCAGATACTCGCCCACGGCATAGTAGCCGCGCGTCACCGGTGCAAAAATGACCGGATCAACCTTGCGGATATCAGGCATACCGTCTTCGCCCAGGCAGGTTTCATCCACTTTGACGTCCAGTATTTCGCCTATGAACTGGGTATGCAGACCGATGCTGTGCGAATGAGTCAGTGCGCACTCGATGACCAGAGGAAACTCCGCCACATAGGGTGCATCCACAAATCCGCCTTTTTCGGGAGTCAGCCCCAGCGTTTCAAACTTGTTTTCGGTCTCGCCGCTGACCATGCCCGCATAATCGGCATGAGCCATATACGCCGAGGAAGGTATGGACACGGTGAACGCCCTGCGGGCCAGAATGGCGCCGTGCGAATAGGTTGCGGGACGCAGCGAAACGGCAAGACTGGGCGGCTTTGAGCAGCAGATGCCTGCCCATGCCGCAGCCATGATATTGGGGCGGTCCTGCGCGTCATAGGTGCCCACGCAGAAAAGCGGAGCAGGATATGCAAGCGTCTTTGCGCCGAACGATTTCTTCATGGGTATACTCCTGACTGGATTTCGGCCGTTACCGGCGGCCGTTATACGCAAGCCGGCTAAATGCCGGTTTGCTGCATTGTGCCTGCCCCGCGTCCGTGTGGCAAGCCGCTGCCCTGCAAACGCAAAATTGACAACACCGGCAGCCGCAAACCGGCGCACGACGTTTCATTTTGCCATTTTTGTATTTTTGCAACTTGCAGGGTGTGCCGCTTTCTGCTAGCGACAAACTGTTGTTGTCTCGGCATTACGGGAACTTCCGCTCTCAAGGAAGTGGTCACTCCCGTCCGGCTTCGTGCCCGCAGTCAACCCTTTCCAACCCCGAAGAAGGATACGAGCATGTTGAGGAAGTTCACCATCATGGCAGCAGTGCTGGCGCTTTCGCTGGCCTTCGCAGGAACCGCTTTTGCGGGCAAGACCCTCATCAACGGCATTGACGCCAACTACCCGCCCTTTGCCTATGTGGACAAAGACGGCAAACCCGCAGGCTTCGACGTGGACGCCATGGAATGGATTGCCGCAAAAATGGGATTCACCGTAAAGCACAAGCCCATGGAATGGTCCACCATCGTACAGAGCCTTGTCTCCAAAAAAATCGACATGGTCTGTTCCGGCATGAGCATCACCGAAGAGCGCGCCCGTCAGGTCAGCTTCTCCGACCCGTACTGGACCGTGGCGCAGGTATTCATCGCCAAAAAAGGCTCCGGCCTTACCGTGGAGCAGGTATTCACCGGCGGTAAAAAGCTGGGCGTGCAGTCCGGCACCTCTGAAGCCGACTGGCTGGACAAGGAAAAACCCAACAAGCCCGAGTGGAACTACACCGTCCGTTTTTACGATTCCGCACCGCTGGCCATTGAAGATGTGATCAACGGCCGCATAGACGCCGCCGCCATGGACATCGCCCCTGCGCAGGACGCCCAGCGGGTGAAGCCCATTGAAGTGGTGGGTTCCTTCACCGATCCTGAATATTTCGGCATAGCCGTACGCAAAGAAGACAAAGAACTGCTGGAAACCATCAACAAGGGACTGGCACTGCTGAAAGCCGACCCCTACTGGGAAGAGCTGAAAGCCAAGTATCTGGGCGAAAAGCACTGATGCCGTAATGCTCTGCCGCATGTTCCGGCCGGTTTACCCGCCGGAACATGCGGCAAAACAGCTATCGCCTTCCGGACGAAATTTCTGTATAGCGGACAGGCGCCGGACGCACCGATGCAGGCCGCGCCCGACGCACACAGCCTGTCAGACCCGCGGCACCGGCTGCCGCCGGCATCAGCCGTCCCCCGACGGACGGCCGCTCACGGCGTACCGCACGCACATGCGGCACGCCACACTTTTTCCAACTGGTAATAAGACTGATGATGCAACAACTCACAACCGTACTCGAAGCCATGCCCTACATCCTGCAGGGGGGGCTGGTCTCTCTGCTCATTGTGGCCGGCGCCATGATGCTGGGGCTGGCCATGGGCATACCCATGGCAGTGGGACAGGTGTACGGTTCGCCTTTTCTGCGCAGGCTCATCGGCCTGTATGTATGGTTCTTCCGCGGCGTTCCCATTCTGGTACTCATGTTTCTTTTCTATTTCGGCGTGTTTGAACTGCTGGGCCTGAACCTGAGCGCCATTTCCGCCACGGCGCTGGTGCTGGGCATGACCAGCGCCGCCTACCAGTCGCAGATTTTCCGCGGTTCCATACAGGCGCTGCCCGCAGGGCAGCTTAAAGCGGCACGGGCCATGGGCATGAGCGATTCTCAGGCCATACGGGCCGTTATACTGCCGCAGGCGCTGCGCCTTTCCCTGCCGGGCTGGTCCAACGAATATTCCATCATACTCAAAGACTCGGCTCTGGCCTATGTGGTCGGCGCCATGGACATTTTCACGCGTACGCACTTTGTGGCATCGCGCACCTACGAGCATCTGCCGCTGTTCATCGCGGCCGGCGCACTGTATTTCGTCATCACCCTGACCGGCGTCAAACTGCTTGCCGCACTTGAGAAAAAAGTCCGCATTCCGGGCTACACCACATAAGGAATTTTAACCCATGACAGCAGCCAAAAGCCCCATCCTGCGTGTGGAAAACGTCTGTAAGCAGCTTGGCGGCAAAGAAATACTCAAATCTGTCACCCTTTCCGTCAACAAGGGTGAACTCAAGGTGCTTATCGGCCCTTCCGGCGCAGGCAAATCCACCCTGCTGCAGTGTATCAACTATCTCATTCCGCCGGACAGCGGTGATGTGTATCTGGAAAACCGCAAGGTGGAACTGCACCGCAAGGCCGAGCTGTATGAACTGCGCCAGCAGGTAGGCATGATTTTTCAGGATTTCAACCTGTTTGACCACCTGACCGCTGCGGACAACGTTTCCATTGCACTGCGCAAGGTCAAGGGCATGAGCCGTAAGGACGCCGCCGCAAGGGCCATGCAGGAACTGGAACGTGTGGGGCTGGTCGAGCGCGCATCACTGTACCCTGCCGAGCTTTCCGGCGGGCAGAAGCAGCGTGTGGCCATAGCCCGCGCGCTGGCCATGGATCCCAAGGTCATCCTGCTGGACGAGCCCACTTCGGCACTGGACCCCGAACTGGTGGGCGAAGTGCTCACCGTTATCCGCGATCTGGCGCGCGGCGGCATGACCATGATCATGGCCACACACCAGATGGATTTTGCACAGGCTCTGGCACACGAAATCCTCTTCATGCAGGACGGTGCCATCATTGAGCAGGGAACCCCGGCGGAACTGCTGGCCGAAGGCGCCAACACACGCACGCAGGATTTCTGCAGCAGGCTTTCCAACCTGTGCGAGGAGCTGTGCTAGTGCTGGACAGCTTTTATACCGACCAGCTGTTTCCCGCGCTGAACAGAGGTCTGCTGATGAGCTTTCTGCTCATTGTGCCTTCCGCGCTGCTGGGACAGCTTACCGGCATAGCCGTTGGTACGCTGCGTGTCTTCGGGTCCGCGCCGGTTAAAAAAATAATGAATGCCTACACGGCGGTATTCCGCGGTGTTCCGCTGATGGTACAACTTTTTGTGCTGTATTTCGGCCTGCCCAACGTGGGCATTTATCTTGAACCGTACACAGCCGCGCTGGCAGGCTTTGTGCTGTGCAGCGGTGCGTACAATTCGGAATATGTGCGCGGCGCCCTGCTTTCCATCAGACAGGGCCAGATAAAAGCCGCTCAGGCTCTGGGCATGAGCAAATTCAAAACCATTTTCTGGATCGTCATTCCACAGGCGTTCCGCCGCGCCCTGCCCGGCTGCGGCAACGAGGTGATCTACCTCATCAAATACTCCTCGCTGGCGTACATCATCACCTGCATTGAACTGACCGGCGAAGCGCGTGCCGTGGCCACCAAGACCTTCCGCTTCACCGAAGCGTTCATGGTGGTCGGCATGTACTATCTGGCACTGGTGACCGTTGCCACGTGGATACTGGACAAGCTTGAGCAGCGTCTGTACATCCCCGGTTTCGGACGCAGCAAAAAATAACCCTCCGTTCCGCGCTCCGCGGGGCCGACCATATGCCGACACGACATAGCCGCCCCGCCGGAAAGGCGTGAGCGGCTTTTTTACGCACAGGGCCAGCCCGTCTGCGGCAACAGCCCGGACGGCGGCCATATATCCGGCTGCCCGCACGGAGAAACGCAAATGACCTGCACCACCACACCCGACCTTGACCGCATTGCTGAAGAGCTTACAGCCATTCTGGGGCCGCAGGGCGTACTGACCGCCCCCGGAGAACCCTATGACCGCGATTCTTCGCCTTTCACAGCCGCACCGGACATCGTGGCACTGCCCGAAACGACCGAACAGGTCAGCCGCATAGTCCGGCTTGCCAGCCGGCTCGGTTTTGCCCTCATTCCCCGCGGGGCGGGCACCGGCACCGCCGGCGGCTGCCTGCCGCTGAGCGGCGGAGTTGTGATATCGCTGGAACGCATGAAGCGCATCATCACGCTGGATACCCGAAGCCTGTACGCTCACGTGGAAGCCGGAGTGATTACCGGAGAGCTGCGCGATGCCGCAGCCGGACAGGGACTGTTTTTTCCGCCTGATCCGGCAAGTCTGGACACCTCGACCATAGGCGGCAACGTGGCCACCAATGCCGGCGGCCCCGCCTGCGTCAAATACGGTGTCATGCGCGACTATGTGCTGGGTGTCGAAGCCGTCATGCCCGACGGCGAAGTGATACAGGCGGGAGTACGCACGCGCAAAGGCGTTGTGGGCTACGACATGGCGCATCTGCTTACAGGGTCGGAAGGCACGCTGGGTATCATCACCTCCGTGTATCTGAAGCTCATCCCGCTGCCTCCCGCCACGGTGGGGCTGGCAGCCGTGTTCCCTTCGCTGCCCGATGCCATGCGCACAGTGGCCGCCGTGCTGGGACGCGGGCACCTGCCCAGCGCCATTGAATTTCTGGACCATAAATGTCTGGGGCTTGTGGGTGACAAGCTGCCCTTTTCCGTGGAAGACAAATCCGCCTCGCTGCTGATCATCGAACTGGACGGACGGACGGAAGCCATCACACCGGAAATCGACATGGTGGCGGCCATATGTACCGAGCACGGCGCCACGCACCTGATGCCCGGCGGCACAAGGAAGGAACGCGACACCATCTGGAACGTACGCCGCGAAGTTTCCACACGCATACGCGAACATGCGGCACGGTCCTTCTCGGAAGATGTGGTAGTGCCCATCGGCAGCATAGCCTCATTCATTGCCGAGGTTCCCGACTTTGAAAACCGGTTCGGGCTGGATATATTCGCCTTCGGCCATGCGGGCGACGGAAACATCCACCTTATTCTCACCGTGCCCCGCGCGGCACGGCCGGACACGCAGGCACCGCGTCTTGAAGACGGCATAGAAGCCGTTGCCCGCCGCGTACTTGAACTGGGCGGCACCATTTCCGGCGAACACGGTGTGGGCGAAGCCAAAAAACACCTGCTGCCGCTGGAAATAGCACCGGCGTCACTGCGGCTGCAGCGCGGCATCAAACAGCTGTTCGACCCCTGCAACATCATGAATCCGGGCAAGGTCTTTCCCTAGCCTGTATATTTTCCGGAGCTGAACGTGGCAAAACACAGAAGACGAAAACCAATGCCCCCGCTGCCGCCCCCGCGGTTTTCCCGCCGGCTGTACGTGCATGTGGCGCCGGCGGATGTCGGCATGTTCCGGTTTCTGCTCGAAGCGCAGGACAATCTGGGCTACATGAGCGTCATCAACAAGTTTGACGGCGTGCTGCAGGTGGTCTTTTCGCCCCATCAGGAACGCGAAATGCGCGATTTTCTGCAGGGCATGCAGCAGACAATCGCCTTTACCATCAGCGAACCGCCCGCCTGCGGTCCCATTGCAGCACACCCTGCCCCGCAGGATGCGCAGGCCGACCCGCGCACCCGGTAACGATATGAGGCACCGCCGCAACGCGCTGCCGTGCAGATAAAACCACCACGGACTGTGCAGACAAAAACGGGCATGGTCCGGCTGTGCGGCCACATGCGCAAGAAAGGCTTCCGCATACAAAAAGACGCGCTTCCGGTCACGGAAGCGCGTCACAAAAATACAGGCGCACGCGGGGCAACTCAGGCCCGCCCTTTTCTGAAGGCCATCAGCTCACGCATCATATCCAGCTTGTCCATGGTCTGATTCACCCGCCAGTAAAATTCTTCAACTTCGAACGGCTTTGTCAGAAAATCGCTGGCACCGTTTTTTAAAAAACGGGCGGTGAGCGGGCCGGACCCCGCAGCGGATACCCCGATAAGCCCCATCTCGTCCGGTCTGTACCGCTGGCGCAGTTCGCTGACCAGCTCGACCCCCGTCATGCGGGGCATATTGTCATCGGTAATGACCAGCCCGATGTTGTTACCGGCTTCGATAATTTCCAGCGCCTCGCGACCGTTCTCGGCCTGAAGCACCTGAAAGCGCTGCACTTCAAGCAGGTGCGCCATCTGATGCCGTGCCGTGCGCGAATCATCCACCACCAGAGCCCGCACCCACTGGTTACGGAACACCCGCACCAGCGCCGCCACCATGGGATCCATATCGCGGACGCTGCCTTTGAGAAAATAATCCACCACACTGCGGTCAAAAAACCGTGCCCGCACCCCTTCGTCGAAAGACGCCGTAAGCACCACACTGGGCACCCCCGCGGCAATGCAGGCATCGGCAGCTTCGCCGTCGGGCGCATCGGGCAGATTAAGGTCCACCACGGCAATGAAAAGCCCTTCTTCGGGATTAGCGCCGGCCAGAGCACTGCGGGTTTCCAGAACATCCCGGGTTTCCTGCAGCGAAGATGCCGTCACCACGCGGAAGGGGGTCAACGTTTCAATATGATTCTGGATTATCCGTGTCTGCACGGGGCTGTCTTCTACCAGCAGCACCGTACGGGCAACCTGTTCAGCCATGATGCACTCCTTGATACACACGGTCCGGACATGATTGTCCGCGCCGTGCAATGACGGGTAAGTCCTGCCGCCGCTCCTGCGAAGCACTACAGCAGCAGGCCCTGTGCCGGTTTCCGCCGGCCGCCCCCGCGGGAGACGGGTGCCGGAACAGGATGATTTTCAAGCGCCGCCACAGCGGCCACATAACCGTCCACATCAAATTTGGACCGTGCTCCGTTATAGCTCATGAAACGGATGGTGCCAAACACTTCGCGTTCGCGCCACGGCCTGTCGTGCACCCCGCCCACAGACCACGCCGCGCCTGCGTATCCGTTGGAGTCACGCCCGTCCAGCGACCAGCGGTCGTTCTGGCGGATGACAATGCGCAGCGCCTCTTCAGGCGACTCGGTCCATTCAAGAATTTTTTTGGCCCAGTACATGCGCATGTACCCGTGCATCTTGCCGGTAAGCACTATTTCCTGCTGCGCCGCATTCCACAGCGGGTCATGGGTGCGGGCCTTTTCCAGCTGCTGCTCATCGTACAGATACGGGCGGCGGTCTGCGCGGTGTCTGTCCAGCGTCTTCAGCGCCCAGTCGGGAAAAGCTTCCACGCTGTCGTAGGACGGTTCATACCAGCAGAAATTATCCGCCAGCTCACGCCGCACCACAAGTTCTTCCACAAAGGCAGCGGCCCCTTCGCCGTACGTGCCTCCGGCAGTAGTCCCCTGTGCCTGCATAACCTCCAGCACCGCGCGCTGAGCCGACAGCATGCCGAAATGCAGATATGGTGACAGATGCGAAAGCACCGGCATGAGCGGATTATTCCGTTCGGCGGCATAACGGTGCATACGCACCCTGATGAACGCCGTCAGTTCGGCCAGTGCCGCGTTCTCTCCGGGGGGCAGCCAGCCCGCCGGCTGCACTGATGCATCGGCCTGCAGACTGTCCAGCGCCGCCTGCCAGTCCGGACGCTGATACGCGCCTTTCCACGGCACGGCTGCGGGCTGCAGGGCAGGCAGCGGATCAAGGTATTCATCAAGCAGGCGGTGAATTTTAGGGCGTATGGTACGGGCCGCGTATTCGCGTTTGTCAGAAGCACGCAGGCAGGGCACCACATTGCGGCTGTCCACCACATCCACGGCTATGTCCAGCTGTCTGGCGGCTTCCACCGCGCTGCGTATCCACTGCCGCTTGATGCGCAGCGTGTCAAAATCGGTCACCACGCGTGACGCGCCGTGCGCCTGTGCAAAGCGGACAACCTCCTCCGGCGGCGTACCGCGCAGAAGAAACAGCGGAATGCCCAGCTCTTCCAGAATACGGGCAGTTTCTTCCAGCCCCTGCAGCATAAAATGGAAATGCCGCAGTCCGGCATCGATAAACTGCGGCACAAGGCAGAACACCACGGCCAGAGGCGCTCCGTCGGCCGCGGCGCACTGCTGCGCATGCAGCAGCGCCCAGTTGTCACGGGCGCGCATCTCGCGGTGCATCCAGTACAGAACCGGCGCTCCCGCGGCATGTCCGCGGGCTTCTTGCGGCGGTACCGTGCTGTAACTCAGACGTCCAGAGTGCATTATCCCTCCGGCAGGGTATCCTGACAGGTCCGCAGGTCTTTCATCACTTCCAGCACGCTTACGGTCTGGTTAACGCGCCAGTAAAATTCCTCCACCTCAAACGGCTTGGTCAGAAAATCGTTGGCGCCGTTTTTCAGAAACTGCGCCGTCAGCGAACCTGACCCCGCGGCGGAAACGCCCACTATGGCGATACGGTCGACCTTGTAGCGGGCACGCACGGTCTTCACCAGTTCAAAGCCGTCCATGTTGGGCATGTTGTAGTCGGTGATTATCAGACCGATGTCAGGATTTTCCGCCAGCCTGTCCACGGCTTCCAGCCCGTCGGCGGCTTCCAGCACCTGAAAGCGCTGCACTTCGAGCAGATGGCGCAGGTGGGCACGAGACATGCGCGAATCTTCGACCACAAGGGCTTTGACAAACTGGTTTTTAAAAAGCCGCTCCAGACTGCGGACCATGGGGTCCATATCCTGAATGGTGCCCTTGAAAAAGAAATCGGCCACGTTGCGCTCGATGAACCGTCTGCGGATATCCTCGTTGAAGGTGGCGGTAAGCACCACGGTGGGCACCCCGAAATCAAGGCACAGATCCACGCCCTCGCCGTTGGGGGCGTCGGGCAGATTCAGGTCTATGACCGCCACGAAAATACGCTCTTTGTGGGTGGTCAGCAGGGCTCTGGCTTCTTCCAGCGTATATGCAGCCAGCGTGTCAAACTGGCTGAGCGCCATTATCTGGTTGCGGATTATTTTTGACTGAACGGGGCTGTCTTCAATGATAAGCACCGTCTGGGCCGCATAAAGAGCTTCCATATCATTCATCATACCAAACCCTTGAGGGATATGCAGAACGCGGAAAAACCGGCCGCGCATACCCTCAACCATAGCGGCAGCACGTCCGGCAGGCAACGAAAATCAAGCGCGGCGGGACGTACGCGCCCATGCGAAAAGGCGCGTTGCCAGCCAGTCAAGGACAAGAGCGGGATTCACATTGTAAATGAGAGAGTCCTGACACTCCGCCAGCGCTTCATCCAGACGGCGCATGGCGGCGGTATCAAGGCGCGAGACAAGCAGGCGGGCAAACGAAGACGCCCCGCGGCCGGTGAGAGCCAGGGCAAGCTGGCGCTGCAGAAATGCCACCAGCTGCAACGCAGTTCCCTGATCGATGCTGCCCTTGGCACCGGTGCGGGCAAACCAGCCCTCTTCGCCTGACACAAAACCGGCAAGGGCATCGGCCCATTCCTGCACGGCAGGGTCGCAGGCGCCGCCGTCCGGCCAGGCCAGAGTCAGCACCCAGCTGCGGGAAACAAGAGTCGGCAGCAGACGCTCACGCTGCGGGGCCAGCAGAACAAAACTGGTTCCGGGACGGGGTTCTTCCAGCGATTTAAGAAGGGCATTGGCGGCCTCTATGCCCAGCGACTGAGCCTCGGCCAGCACAACCACACGGTAGCGGCCTCTGGGAGGTTCGCCCAGCACGGCACGCACGGCGCGCACATCATCAATCTTGATGGAACCCTGCGCACCGTCCAGATAAAACATATCGCGGTTGTTGCGCGTGGCAAACTGGGTGCAGACAGCGCAGGAAAGGCAGGGCGCACCGGTCCCCGCGCAGTTGAGACGCGCGGCCCACCACAGCGCCACGGCCTCGCGTTCGCGGGGGGTGCCGCCTTCCAGCAGCAGCACCTGCGGCACAGAGCCGGCAAGCCGCTCAAGATAGCCCCGCACCCTGTCGTGACGCGACGACAGGGCCGGGGCTATGATATCAGAGGCATGCGGCGCACAGAGCGTTTCACCCTGAGCGGACACGTCTTATTTCCTGTTGAGCGTCTGGTCGCGTTCGGGGCCCACGGAAATCATGGACACAGGCACGCCCAGCAGCTCTTCGATACGGCAGATATAATTACGGGCGGCCTCGGGCAGGTCTTCCCATGTTTTGGCTGCGGTTATGTCGTCATCCCATCCGGGCATGGTTTCATATACCGGTGTCACATGGGCAAGGCCGTTCTGTTCCTGCGGCGGGTGCTGCAGACGCTGGCCGTTGTATTCGTAAGCCACACAGATTTTCAGTTCCTTCAGCCCGCTCATGACATCCAGCTTGGTCAGAGCTATGTCGGTGGGACCGTTCAGGCGCACCGATTCGCGCAGCAGGGCGCAGTCCAGCCACCCGCAGCGACGCTTGCGGCCGGTGGTGGCGCCGAATTCGTGCCCCACGCTCTGCATGTGGTTGCCGGCTTCGTCATCAAGCTCGGTGGGGAAGGGGCCTGCGCCCACACGGGTGGTGTACGCTTTTACTATGGCCACCACACGGTCCAGACGCGAAGCGGGAATACCGCTGCCCGCGGCGGCGTTGCCGGCCACGGTGTTGGAAGAGGTCACAAAAGGATATGTACCGTGGTCGATATCCAGATGCGTTCCCTGCGCGCCCTCGAACATGACGCCGGAATCATTTGCCCATGCATCTTCGATAACCGAAGACACATCGGTCAGATACGGCACCAGACGGCCGCCCACGGCCATCACTTCGTCAAACACCGCATCCACGGACATGGCTTCGCGCCCGTACAATGCCGTGAACAGGGCGTTCTTTTCCACCAGAGCGGCTTCTATCTTCGAGCGCAGCAGTGCGGGGTCGGCCAGATCGCCGGCACGCACGCCGATGCGCGACATTTTATCTTCGTAGCAGGGACCAATGCCACGGCCTGTGGTGCCGATCCTGCTTTCTTTGTTTTTAAAGTCCTCACGGGCGACATCAAGCGCCTTGTGATAAGGCATGATCACATGGGCCTTGCGGCTGATCATGAGCCTCTGGGGGCCCACGTCGATACCACGCTCTGCAAGGGCTTCCACTTCCTTCCAGAACACCACGGGGTCCAGCACCACTCCGTTGCCGATAAGGCACGTTTTGCCTTCGTGCAGAATGCCGGAGGGAATAAGGTGCAGTATGTAGGACTTGTCACCCACAATAACGGTGTGGCCCGCGTTGTTTCCGCCCTGGAAGCGGACGATGACGTCTATTTCCCGGGAAAGCAGGTCGACGATCTTACCTTTTCCTTCGTCGCCCCACTGTGCTCCCATGATTACCACGTTTGACATTTCCATCTCCTTGTGACATGCAGGTCGCCTTTCCGACGCAAAACAGGAGTTCGGCGCACGGCATAAGGGATCATTACCTACATGCCGCCAATAGAAAAGTCAAACGGATGGCCACCGGAAAAGGCCCCGCAACCTGCTTCGGACGGGCTCTCCTCTGTACGTTTCTCGCCTCGCATCCCGTCCGGACACGTCACCTTCTCATGAAACAATCACATACACGCATGGGCAAGCGCCTGCTCGCCGCACTGTCAGTGACGGTGCTGAGCATCCTGCTCTCATGCTCCGAGCGCGAAAAGCAGCCCGTGCAGCCCGACAACACGCTGCGCGTGGTGGCCCCGCACAGGGAACGTGTTTCCAGCGCTCTGTCCCCTTACGGCCCGGGTTACGAACATGAACTTGTTATGCATTTTGCCCGCCAGGCCGGCTATGATATTGAATGGATCGAAGCTTCCACCATGGAAGACGCCCTGCAGGCGCTGGCCGAAAGACGCGGCGACCTCATTGTGGGATACGGCGGCGACATAACCGCCGCTCCGCAGACAACAACCCGCCACAACGACGCGCCGCCGCCGTCACCCGTGGTGTCCGGCCCGGCGTACGGCCATTACAACCCGGTGCTGGTGCACAGCACGCGCCGCTACGGCCTGCGCCGCGGCAATGAAATGTGCGACACTCCGGTACTGGTCACCGCAGACCCCGAACTGGAAGAAATACTGGAAGCCAAGGCCGACACGCTGGAATGCGTGCCCATGACCGAGGCTTCACAAGACGTCTACCTGACGCCGATTCTCCAGTCGCTCGACACCAACAGCGCCCGGTTCGCCATGCTGGACAATCTGGGGTACAGCCTGTGGCAGCCATTTTACCCCGGTGTGCGCACCGCCAAGGTGCTCACCCAGAAAATACCATACCGCTGGTTCTGGCGCGGCGACGACGCGCGTCTCAACGAGGCTGCGCTGTCTTTCTGGGCCCAGCGCGAAAACGACTCTCTGCTGGACGACATGCAGGAGCGGTATTTCGGCTTTCTGCCGGAAGAGGTGGACCGCTATGACGTGGCACTGCTGCGCCGCGCTCTGGAAAGCAAAGTACCGCAGTATGCACAGGCCATCGGCAACGCTGCCAGAGAACAGAGCATCGATCCGCTGCTGCTCATCGCCGTCATCTATCAGGAATCACGCTTTGACGCCGACGCACGCAGCAAAACAGGTGTGCGCGGCCTGATGATGGTAACGCAGGACACCGCCCGGCTGCTGGGCATCAACCGCCTTGACCCGGAGCAGTCCATACGGGGCGGCGCCCGCTACCTGCGCATGCTGTGGGATTCGCTGGAAGACATGGAGCTTGACCCCTGGAACCGCTGGTTTTTCACACTGGCGGCATACAATCAGGGGCCCGGCCATCTGTTCGACGCCATCAAGCTCAGCCGCGCCCGCGGCGGCACCGGCCGCACGTGGCGCGAACTGAAAGAGGTATATCCTCTGCTTGCATGGGAACGCTGGTACAGCCGCACCAAGCACGGCTACTGTCGCGGGTTCGAGGCGGTAGCCTATGTGGAGAACATCCGCTTCTACTATTACATCCTCAACGGATTACTCACTCTCGCGCGGCCTGAAACTGAGGATCTTGGCCCTCTTCTGAGCGGGCTGCCCCCCGACTGGCCCGTCGGCGCCGGAACGTGACGCTCCCTCGAACAGGCTGATATCGCCGTCGTAACCGGAAAGCGGCGGCAGTCCGTCATCGGGGCGGGCCATTTCGGACATATGGCTGTTATGCAGCTGGTTTTTCCAGCGCACGGCCTGCACCATGCCAAAGGCGATGGCCGCCTCTTCCCAGCGGGAAGAAGGCTCGAACCGTTCGACCCGTTCGGCCAGTGTGTCCCACAACGCCATAAGGGACGCCTCGTCGTATGAATTGAGCTGACGGGCAAGCTTGAGCAATGCTCGTTCCATCGGGTTGATTCTCCTGCATGTTTGATAACGGCGGGGCAATAACACAATGCTGCGGTCCGCACACGCCGGCCGGTAAAGGCCGGACGCGGTCCCACGCTACGCCAAACGGGGCGGGGCTTCAAATGGAAATTGCCCACCGCAACGCCCTGTGGTACCCTGCCCGCCTCGCATGACCGCATGCGGCGGGGCGCCGGTTCACGCGCCGCCGCCATCCAATCAATCTGCACGGGCGCGCGGCGTCCGTCTAGCCGGAGTTCACAGCAGCATGAGCGACCTCAAGAAAATGTACAGCACCCTGCAGGAAGATCCGTTTCCTGCTGAAATGACCCTGCGTCTGGGCGATCAGGAACTGCATTACACCAAGCGCACCTGGACCATCGACGGTCAGGAAAAAGGCCTGCGCTACGGCGAAAACCCCGACCAGCCCGCAGCCCTGTACCAGCTGGACAAGGGCAGCCTGACACTGGGCGGGGTAACCTTCCGCGGGCCGGGTGCCGGTCTTGTCTCCTCCCTTGAGGAAAAGCACATGATTCAGGCCGGCAAGCACCCCGGCAAGACCAATTTCACCGACGTGGACAACGCGCTGAATATCCTGCAATACCTTGATGCAAAGCCCGCTGCCCTCATCATGAAACATAACAACCCCAGCGGTGCAGCATGGAGCAGCGACGGCGTGGCAACAGCGCTGGAACGCGCCTTCTGGTGCGACCGCATCGCAGCTTTCGGCGGCGCGGTCATTGTCAACCGTCCGCTGGACAAAAAAGCGGCCGAGCTTATCAGCTCATGCTATTTCGAGGTGGTGGCGGCTCCTGATTTTGAAGAAGGCGTGGTTGAAATGCTCAAAAGCAGGAAAAATCTGCGTATTCTGCAGATTCCCGGCATCAGCCGTCTGCCCGAACTGGCCCGCATGCCGTTCATCGACCTGAAGTCGCTGCAGGACGGCGGCATCATCATGCAGCACTCTTTCCGCAACCGCATTCTGAGCGCAGATGATTTTCTGCCTGCAACGGCGGAAAAAGACGGCGTCACCGTCAATGCGCGCAAACCTTCCCCGCAGGAAGCCGACGACCTGCTTTTCGCATGGGCTGTCGAAGCGGGCGTCACGTCCAACTCTGTCATTTTTGCACGCAACGGCGCCACCGTATCCATCGGCACCGGCGAACAGGACCGCGTGGGCTGCGTGGAACTGGCAGTGCACAAAGCCTATACAAAATATGCCGACACCCTGGCCTTCCGCGAACAGGGCTGTTCGCTGTACGAACTGAAGCAGAAGGCAGCCGGCGATTCCGCAGCAGCCGAAGCTCTTGAAGACATCGAAGCCCGCACACGCGCCGACAGGGGCGGTCTGCCCGGTACCGCCATGGTGTCCGACGGCTTTTTCCCCTTCCGCGACGGAGTGGATGCGGCCATTGCCCACGGGGTGGCCGCCATTGCCCAGCCCGGCGGTTCCATACGCGACCACGAGGTCATCATGGCCTGCAACGAGGCTGCCCCGCAGGTAGCCATGGTCTTCACCGGCCAGCGGTCTTTCAAGCATTAACCGGCAGCGGAGGGCGGCATGCCGCCCTCCGCATACCGCTGAAACAAGCAACCACGCGCAAACACAAGCAGGAATCATGAGCGCTACCTCCCCTCTGGTCCAATACCCCGGCCCGGGCTGCATCGTCGAATTCATGCAGGGCAACAAGCCCCAGATAGCATGGGTTCAGGAAGAACAGTCCGGCAAACTGCGCCTTCTCACCCAGAGCAAGCGGGAGACAAAGCTCGCAGCGGCACGCGTCATGCCATGGGCCGGTCCGCAGTACGGTGCCGACAAATCACGTCAGGAAGCACTGGTTCTGCTGAACCAGCACGAAGAACGCCGCAACACCAGAGCGGCCGCGCTTGACCCGCTGGAACTGTGGGAACTGGCGCAGGGCGAAGTACAGGCTGCCACGGCGCAGTGGTTTGCCGAACTGCTGCACGAATCGCCCGACGCAGACGACATAGCCGCCATGGGCCGCGTGCTGCTGGAATGCAAGACACATTTCAAGTTTCAGTCGCCGGAGTTTGAAATATACGACGCAGAAAAAGTGCACGCCCGCATGACCGAACAGGAAGCCCGCCGGAAACGCGAACAGCTCGCATCCGAAGGTCATGATTTTCTGCGCGCTCTGTGGGAAACCCACCAGAAAAGACGCACCCCGCCCTGCACGCCTGAAGATGCCGGACTGGCTGCCGAAATTGAAGCCCTGCTGCGCAAACGCATCGCAGAACCGGACGATCACGACTCAGAACAGTTGTGGAAACAGATATCCAAAGGGCTGCCGGACGTGCCGCACCTGCCTCTGCTGCTGGCACAGGCATGGGGTATTGTGCCCGCCCACCATAATTTTCATCTGGACAGGGCCGATTATGACAGATCGCCCGACTGGCACGCTCCCCATGCACAGGCACTCGCAGACCTGCGTCGGCGTGTGCTTGCCGCACGCACCGAACCCTGCGGTATTCCGTTCATCAGCATCGATTCCTCCTCCACGCGTGACATTGACGATGCCTTCCATATCGAACCGCGCGCCGACGGCGGCCACCGCCTGCGGCTGGCCATTGCCTGCCCCGCTCTGGGATGGGAATTCGGCAGCGAACTGGACAAAGCCGTCATGCGCCGCGCCACCAGCATATATCTTCCCGAAGGCAATCTGCACATGCTGCCGGAAGAGCTGGGCACGGACTTTTTCAGTCTCATAGGACAGCAGGAGCGGCCGGCTCTGGTCATGGAATTTGACATTGCTCCCGCCGGACAACTGGAAGCCACAACCCTGAAGGCGTGCTGGGTACAGCTGGCAGCCAACCTGAGTTATGCCGACTGCGAAGCCGTGCTGAACGGCGATCCGGGCTGGGACGCCCCCGACAACCCCGCCGCCGCCTTTGCTGACCAGCTGAAGGCCGGAGCCGCGCTTTCGCGCATCTTGCTGGAACAACGGGTGTCCTGCGGGGCCGTGGTCATCGAACGCCCGGACCCCAAAACCACTCTTACCGGCACCGGAGCCGACACACAGGTGGAAATTGAGCACGACAGCCCCACTCCGGCATCGTGCCTGCTGGTCAGCGAAATGATGATACTGGCCAACAGCGGTATTGCCCTGTGGGCAAAAGACCGTGACATAGCCCTGCTGCACCGCACGCAGGACGTGGGCGTGCCCAAGGAATACGCCGGAGTATGGGACCAGCCCCATGACATCGCCCGCGTGGTCAAGGCGCTGTCGTCCGCCGTGCTGGAAACGGCCCCGCGCAGGCATTCAGGCATAGGCGTACCCGCCTACAGCCCTGTCACATCGCCGCTGCGGCGCTATCCCGACCTTGTCAACGTTGCGCAACTCATACATTATCTCGGCACCGGCACTCCCCGCTGGTCGCGCGACGAGCTTGATGCCATGCTGCCGCTGCTCACCGCACGGCTGGATGCCGCAGGGCAGGTGCAACGTTTCCGCCCAAGATACTGGAAACTGCTGTACTTCAAGCAGAAAGGCGATAAAACGTGGTGGGACGCAGTGGTGACGGACGAAAACGATGCCTTTGTCACCGTGTCGCTGCCCGATCAACAGATTTTTGTGCGCGGACGCAGGTCCTCTTTCGGCGAAAGGGCGCACCCCGGTACCAGACTTATGGTGCGCATCGGCAAAGTGCATCCGCTTAACAACGAGATCCAGATACTGGACGTCATGGAACAATAGTCCCGCGCAACGCGCATTACGCAAGGAGAACTCCCCTATGGGCTACCTGCTCTGGCTCGTCACCGCCTATGTCATCGGCTCTGTCCCCTTCGGTCTGGTCATCGCCCGGACGTTCTGTTCCGTCGACCCGCGCACAGGCGGCAGCCGCAATGTGGGCGCCACCAATGTGGCTCGGCTGTGCGGCACCGGATTCGGCGTGCTGACACTGGTCTGCGATGTACTTAAAGGCGTTGTACCTGTGGCCGTGGCCATGACGTTCAGCGATTCTGCAGTATTCTTCAGCCTGACGGCGCTGGCTGCGCTGCTGGGACACCTGTATTCCGTATTTCTGGGTTTCAGGGGCGGCAAAGCCGTTGCCACCACCCTCGGTGTGTTTATTCCTCTGGCATTCACTCCGCTGCTTGTTTCCGCACTGCTGTGTGCACTGGTCATCTGGCGTTCCGGATTTGTCTCGCTGGGGTCGCTGACACTGGTTACCGCACTGCCCCTTATGCTGCTGATAACCGGCAACTTTACATATATCCCGCTGGCTCTCGTGGTTATGACGCTGGTTTTCTGGAGCCACCGCGAAAACATAGGCCGCCTTGCCCGGGGCGAAGAAAAACCGTGGCAGAAAAAAAAGCACAAGGAACATGAATAACATGACGGCAGCGCATGATTTTCCCGCTTACCGCGGGCAAATGGAATATTTCTGTCTGGGCTGCGGCAGCCGCTACAATGTGGATGAACTGCACTACACCTGTCCCGACTGCGGCGGTGTGTTTCTGCTGGATAACACGGATTTCGACGCGCTGAGCGCCCGTTCCGGCAAAGAATGGCAGGACATATTCGATGCCCGCGCAGCCACGCGCACAACCCCGTTGCGCGGTATTTTCCGTTTTTACGAGCTGATGGCTCCCCTGCTGGAACCCGAAGACATCATCTATCTGGGTGAAGGCAACACCCCCGTCATCGAAGCCTCGCCCGCCATGAGCGACATGGCCGGCATTCCTTTCGCCTTTAAAAACGACGGACAGAACCCTTCCGCATCGTTCAAGGACAGGGGCATGGCCTGCGCATTCAGCTTTCTCAAATCGCTGGTGCGCAAACACGGATGGGATGAAGTCCTGACCGTCTGCGCCTCAACAGGTGACACATCTGCCGCCGCCGCCCTGTACGCCTCGTATGTGGGCGCACCGCTCAAATCCGTGGTGCTGCTGCCTCACGGCAAGGTAACCCCGCAGCAGCTTTCGCAGCCGCTGGGCAGCGGTGCCACTGTGCTTGAAGTGCCCGGCGTGTTCGATGACTGCATGAAGGTGGTTGAACATCTGGCCGAAAACTACCGGGTGGCGCTGCTCAATTCTAAAAACAGCTGGCGCATTCTGGGGCAGGAGTCGTATGCATTTGAAGTTGCCCAGTGGTACGGCTGGGACATGCAGAACAAATGCATCTTTGTGCCCATCGGCAACGCGGGCAACATAACCGCTGTCATGAGCGGGTTCCTCAAGCTGCACCGGCTGGGCATCATCAGCTGCCTGCCCCGCGTTTTCGGTGTGCAGTCACACCATGCCGACCCCGTATACCGCTATTACAGCGTGCAGGACCCGGCCAGCAGAGTATTTACCCCCGTCACCGTACAGCCCAGTGTGGCGCAGGCAGCCATGATCGGCAATCCTGTCTCGTTCCCGCGCGTACGGCACTTTGCCGGCCAGTTCGAAGCCATCGGCGGACAGGGAGCTTTTCAGGTGGTGCAGGTGACCGAGCAGGCCATCATGGATGCCATGATCATTGCCAACCGCCACGGACACATCGCCTGCACGCAGGGCGGAGAATGTCTGGCCGGACTCATGCGTGCCCGCGAACTGGGCATCATCGCACCGCACGAAACAGCAGTGCTCGACGCCACGGCGCACGCTCTCAAATTCTCCGGCTTTCAGGACATGTATTTTTCCGGCACGTTGCCCGCTGAATACGGCGTCACCCCCGATGCCGGACTTTCCAATGCTCCGGAACTGCTCATGGACGAAGCCGCGCGCAACGCTCTTGCGCCGGAAGAATTCACCCTTGCAGCAGCCCGCGCCGTTGCCGGCAGACTGGGGCTGGCCCCCAAAAGCTGAAGCGCACCCCGCGTGTGATAATACAATCCGCAGACGCCCCTGTACTATGTGCAGGGGCGTCTTTTTGTGTACCCCCGCCATGCGGCACCCCGCAAAGGCTGCGTGAAGATCTGCCTCCGGCGGCAGGGAGATGATCGCCCTGCACCCTCAGTGCGCACGCATGGCGCGGCCCGGTCTCGGTTGCAGCGCGTTGCACTGCCCTGTGCTGCTCCCCCCCATACGGCCGTCGGCGTACGCCCCGGACAGTCAGCCGACCACGGCAGAAATCACACAACGGGGATGCAAGGGGAATCAGTCCCCTTGCCCGTCGGAGACATAAAAAAACCCCGATGCAAAGAGCTGCCTCCGGCGGGCAGGGAGATGATCCCCCTGCACCCTCGGTTCGCACGCAGGACGCGGCACAGTCTCGGTTGCGGCGCGTTG